>DAOUPU010000014.1 GCA_030625995.1 Flavobacteriaceae bacterium | reverse complement strand
CAACAAACCCAAAATATTGATCTAATTATAGGCGGACATACTCATACTTTTTTAAAAAAACCTACTATTAGTAAAAACGTGAATGGTAAAAATATGCTCATCAATCAAGTTGGGAAATGGGGAATAAATGTTGGAAGGATCGATTATTATTTCGATGAATTTAATAATAAAACAAGCAGCGGAAAACAAATCATTTTAACATAGGATATTGCTAACCCTTTCTTCAGTCGTTTTATAAAGAATTTGATTGAATAAAATACATTTTTATCTTTTTTTTTAAAAAAACTGATTAATATCATTTTTGTACAAATTTTCTTTCATTTTCTTTGTAACCATTATTACATAAAATTGTAACTTGGACACTAATTAAATAGACTATGCCTATCAAGAGTTATTTAGCTCATCCACATGAGGGTAAATACAAAGAATTACTATCAGAATTATCAAACATTGCTGAATGTGATATTATTCCTTCTAAAAATAAAGAAATTGCGATAGTCATAACCGACACAAAGGATGATTTTGAAGATCAAAATTTACAAATCACAATAAATTCCATTAAAAGTTTAAAAATGTTATCTATGGTTTCAGGATTTGAAACCAATCAATAATAATGAATGTTATGATCAATAAAGTAACAAACAGAAGAAAATTTCTTAAAAAAATGGCCGCCGCTTCAGCAATGACAGCTGCCGCCGCCCTGTTTCCAGGTATTATTTTTGCTAAGGAACAAATCCAAGGCATTAAAAGTTCTGCTAGCTTAAAATGGAACAAGGCTCCTTGTAGATTTTGCGGAGTAGGGTGTGGTGTTTTAATTGGCACAGAAAATGGTAAAGCTATCGCCGTAAAAGGAGACCCTAATTCTTCGGTAAACAAAGGATTGTGTTGTGTTAAAGGCTATCATCAAACCATTTGTATGTACGCTCAAGATCGTTTGACAAAACCCTTAGTAAAAAAGAATGGTAAATATGTAGAAACCTCCATGGAAGAGGCACTAGATCTCGTTGCTTCAAAAATGAAAGAAACCATCGAAAAACACGGTAAAGATTCAGTTGCCATGTATACGTCAGGTCAATCCACTATTCCGGAAGGATATGTGGCCTCAAAATTTATGAAAGGTGCAATTGGCACAAATAATTTGGACTGTAATGCCCGACTTTGTATGGCCAGTGCAGTTACGGGATTTTTAACATCTTTTGGAGCCGATGAACCAATGGGATGTTATGAAGATATTGATCATGCAGACATATTCATCACCTGGGGAAATAATATGGCTGAAATGCATCCTGTCTTATTTTCCCGAATGCTGGATCAACGACTGAAAAAAAATGTTAAGATAATAGATTTTGCAACCAGAACCACACGTTCAAGCATGGCTTCGGATAAATCTATTTTGTTTAAACCACAAACTGACCTGGCTGTTGCGAATGCCATTGCTTATGAAATAATAAATAATGGCTGGATGAATGAGGAGTTCGTGAATGAACATTGTAATTTCAATAAAGGATTAACCAATATTGGTTATGGAACGGAAGATAAATTTAAATTTAAGGACAAACCTGAGAAAATTGATTTTGCATCCTATAAAGAATTTCTAAAGGATTACACGCCGGAGAAAGTATCAAAATTATCAGGTGTTTCTGTCAAAGACATTAAATACCTGGCTAATCTGTATGGTGACCCAAATAAAAAAGTAGTTTCTTTTTGGTGTATGGGGATGAACCAGCATACCCGAGGTACATGGATCAATAACTTAGTTTATAATATCCATTTGCTTACAGGAAAAATCTCACAGCCCGGGAACGGTCCGTTTTCACTAACCGGCCAGCCAAGTGCCTGTGGAACTGCAAGAGAGGTAGGTACATTTACGCATAAATTACCTCACGGAGTTGTAATGAATGAAAAAGATCGCGAACATGCTGCTAAGATCTGGAAAGTACCGGTAGAAAGAATTCCATCTAAACCGACCTATCACGCTACTGAAATGTTTAGAGCTCTAGACAGAGGGGATATAAAATTTATTTGGACACAGGTTACTAATCCTATGGTGTCTTTACCTAAAGTTAGCAGATATACAAAAGGTGCAGAAAAACCAGATCGCTTTGTTGTTGTTTCTGATGTTTTCCCTACTCCTACAAGTGATGTTGCCGATGTAATTTTACCTGCTGCCTGGCACATAGAGAAGAGTGGCATGTATGGAAATTCTGAAAGACGAACCCAATACTGGGATAAAATGGTTGATCCTCCCGGTGAAGCGATGGCAGATGCCTGGCAAACAATTGAAGTTGCTCGTAGAATGGGTTACGGGGATCTATTTCCTTATAGCAAAGAAAAACATGAAGAAGAAATTTACAATGAGTATCGCTTACACCATGTGGGTAAAAAACATAATATGGCTCCACTTGAGGTCTTAAAATCTCAAGCAGGTGCCATGTGGCCATTCGTAGATGGTAAGGAAACAAAATGGAGATACAACGCAAAATTTGATCCTGCATGTGATAACGGAAAAAAATTCCATTTTTATGGGAAAAAGGACGGCAGGGCTATTATCTGGCAACGTCCGTATGAAGCTCCGGCCGAATCTCCGGATAATGAATATCCATTTTGGTTAAATACGGGGAGGGTAATTGAGCATTGGCACACAGGGTCAATGACAAGAAGAATTCCTGTATTACATCAGGCTATGCCTCACTCCTATGTTGAACTACATCCTGATGATGCTGTAAAATACAATATTAGCAACGGTCAAAAAGTAAAAGTTATTTCCAGAAGAGGGACTACTATTTTACCGGCTTCTATCAACGAACGAGGGTTACCAACTAAAGGACAGGTATTTGTACCATTTTTTGATGAAAATATGATGATAAATGATGTTACTTTAGATGCATTTTGTCCGATTTCAAAAGAACCTGACTATAAAAAATGCGCGGTTAAAATTGAAAAAGTATAACTAAAATCGGCTCAAAATGAAGAGATTGTTTATTATATTTTTAATGATACTTCTAATGATATCTACAATTGTTGTTTGGAGCTATAGTTATACATTATCTCATGAAGAAGCATATGTACCCGTATCCAACATAACAGAGTCCTTTGTTATTCCATCAGAGGAAGGCGTTTTTGAAAGATCAAAATATGCTTTGGAATATGCTGAAATGCCAATAGATAAAAATCATGAACGAAGCTTAAAAACATATTATAATAACCGGGCCTTTTACGGTGCTCCACCATCGATTCCTCATAGTGTTGAAGAAAGAGACATGGGCGCAAACAGCTGTTTAAAATGTCATGAGAATGGAGGTTATGTCAATAAATATAATGCGTATTCACCGGTAACTCCACATCCTGAAAAAATAAATTGCAGACAATGTCATGTTCCGAAAAAATCTGATAACCTGTTTGTTGCAACCAACTGGTCAAGAACAAAAGGACCTTCCATAGGTAATAATGCTTTGGTTACAAGTCCGCCAATAATTCCTCATCAAATTCAAATGCGTGAAAATTGTTTGTCTTGCCATGCCGGACCAAGTGCTCCGGAAGAAATTCGAACTACACACCCGACTAGAATTAATTGCCGACAATGTCATGTGATCAATGATAAAGAAATTAAGGATATTGGCGTATTTACCAGAAAATAATAATTTATGAAAATGAAATTAAATATTATTCTTATTTGCACTTTTATCATTATGATTTCTTGTAAACATAAAGAGGAAGAGTATCATAATATTAATGATAAAATAGAAGCTCTGAGTAAAGACTTTAAAGGGATCCCGATAAGCTCTGATAGGTATACCGAAACATTGAAAAAAGTAGAAGTCATTGAAAATTGGCAACGCTTTTATATTCCCGAAAGAAAAAGTCAAATTAAATCTTTTGAATGTATCGAATGTCATTCAAAGCCTTTGGATGAATTACAAGGAGAAGAAAAAATTAAGAAAAGTCATTGGGATATATCGTTAAAACATGCTAATCTAGAAACTATGAACTGCGTTACTTGTCATTCGGAAAACAATATGGATGAATTGCACAGTATTACCAATAAACCCATTGATTTTAATTTAAGTCATAAAGTGTGTGCACAGTGTCATCAAAATCAGTTCAAAGACTGGTCAGGTGGTGCTCATGGCAAACAAATTGGTGGTTGGGCGCAACCAAGGGTTTCTCAAACTTGTGTTGGCTGCCATGATCCACATAAACCGGCATTTGAAAAAAGATGGCCGGCGAGATACAATTCGCATATGGTTGACGAACGCAAATAACAGGTTAAAAAATAATCATGAACAAAGAAATAAAAAAATGGTTTTCTTTAAACCTTGGAAATAAAAAACAAAGCAATTGTGGCTGTTCCGGCTCAAATTGTAATGAACATGATATCGAAACCAAGAAGGATGGAATTGCTCAGGTTTTTGACGTGGATATGAACAGACGACAGGCCTTTAAAAAAATAACCGCCGGATTTATGATTGGAGCAGGAGCCGTAAGCACCTCATGCAGTGTTGTTTCTGGTGATGAGAGCAAAGAAAAATCACAAATTGAATGGGAAGAATACTTTAAAGGAAATTATAAATTAATGACCGATGAAGAAAAAGATAAAACAGTAAATCGGTTGGTCCGGTCCTATGAATTACGCGTAGGAAAAAAAATAAATATTTCTTCAAAAAATGCAGTAAATGATGTTTTATTCGGCTATGCCTTTAACATTTCGAAATGTCAGGGATATATGGACTGTGTTAATGCATGTGTTGAGGAAAATAATCAAGACAGAGCTTCAGAAATGCAATATATCCGGATTCACGAAATGGAAGATGGTAAAGGATTGAATTTTGGGGAGGCAGATGACACATACTATCATGAAGTACCTGCACAGGGTCATTTTTATATGGGAACCCAATGCTTTCATTGTGATAATCCACCATGTGTAGAAGTTTGCCCTGTACAAGCTACATGGAAAGAAAAGGATGGAATTGTTGTAATTGACTATGATTGGTGTATTGGTTGTCGTTATTGCATGGCGGCATGTCCATATGACGGTAGAAGGTTTAATTGGAGCACGCCTCAAATTCCTGAAGAAGAAGTAAACAAAGACCAACACTATTTAGGAAATCGTTTACGTAAAAAAGGAGTAATGGAAAAATGCACTTTTTGTATTCAACGTTCCAGAGAAGGAAAAAACCCTGCTTGTGTAGAAGCTTGTCCAACAGGTTCCAGAATATTTGGGAATTTATTAGATCCTAACAGTGAAATACGATGGGTATTGGCAAATAAAAAAGTATTCAGACTTAAAGAAGATTTAGGTACAGAGCCTAAATTCTGGTATTTTATGGATTAATTCTTTCAAAAAAATTAAGATGAAAGTACTTAAAAATTTAATTAAAGACAGTTTAGTTTATTTAACTCACGGCAGAAAATCATATCATTTCTGGATGGCATTCCTAACATTTTTAATGCTGATCGGTATGTATAGCTATTCTTTACAATTAGAACAAGGCTTGAGTGTAACCGGTATGAATGACAGAGTTAGCTGGGGTCTGTATATTTCAAATTTTACTTTTTTAGTGGGTATTGCAGCAGCGGCAGTAATGTTGGTTTTACCTGCTTATGTCTTAAAAGATTTCGATTTCAAACAGGCTGTTTTAATTGGTGAAGGTCTCGCTGTTGCTGCCTTATTTATGTGCTTGGCATTTGTTATTGCAGATATGGGAGGACCGGCAAGATTATGGCATATGATTCCCGGTATTGGCGTGTTTAACTTTCCAAATTCAATGCTTACCTGGGATGTTCTCGCTCTTAATGGATATTTATTTATCAATATTTCCATTCCCTTGTATATTCTTATCATGCGCTATCAAGGGCGAACACCAAACCCGAAAATTTATATTCCTGGAGTGATGATCTCTGTTTTTTGGGCAGTATCCATCCATTTGGTTACGGCATTTTTATATCAAGGATTGCAAGCTCGTCCGTTTTGGAACAATGCTCTTTTGGGACCTCGTTTTTTAGCTTCTGCTTTTACAGCAGGTCCCGCACTAATTATTTTAGTATTGGCAATGATCAGAAAATTTACCGATTTTAAAATTGAGGATAAAACAATACAAAAGATTGCTTTGGTAGTAACGGTTGCTGCTCAAATTAATTTGATCATGTTAATTTCTGAATTATTCAAGGAATTTTACGCCCCTACACATCACAGTGAAAGTGCCTATTATTTGTTTTTTGGCTTACATGGAAAGGCAAAGTTAGTACCCTGGATCTGGACAGCCATAAGTATGAATGTCATTGCAACGGTTATTTTATTATTCCATAAACTTCGGAATAATTTTACGATACTATATTTTGCCTGTATCTTACTTTTTATTGGAATCTGGATAGAAAAAGGTTTTGGCCTAATTGTTCCAGGATTTATACCAGGTCCATGGGGAAAAATTGCAGAATATTTTCCTACTACAACTGAGATAGGAGTTACAATAGGCATCTGGGCTATGGGAGCATTTATCTTTTCCGTTTTAGCCAGAACAGGAATAGCCATAGAATTAGGAAAACTCAGGTATAAAAAATAGAAAAGTACATGACGAAAATTTCGTGATTAACACCTATTTCTTAGTGACCTTTGTGCCTTCTTTGCGTTCTCTGCGGTTAATTTTTTGCACTTATGAACCACTAAGCGCACCAAGGATACACAAAGTCCACAAAGAGTTCCGGAATTAAATTGGTTTATTTTAGATAATTTGAAAATAACAAAAACCAGAAACCTATATGATTCTCAAATTTTTTATCCTGTACCAAAATTATTGATAAAATTAGTTTTGCTTTCCTATACTAAAATACAACACTCCAGTTATTTACTTTCTTAAAACCTGCGGTCATCATTATATAGGCTTAGAACTGAGAGGTGATACTTTTAATTTTTTCCTCATCTACAATTGTCATTTCTCCCATTGAATGTATTGATTTAAACCTTGGCTTTCCTGCCGAAAAATGAATATTATTAATTCCTGTTGCTGCTATTTCTACAACATTCGAAGAATTAATTCCACTACCCGCCATAATTTGAATCTGATCTCCATAATTGGATTGAAGGTCATTAATGATATCTATCCCTTGAAATGCCGTTGGTGCCAATCCGGAAGTTAATATTCTGTCAAATCCAAAATCAATTATTTTTTCAATTGCTAAAATAGGATCAATAACAAAGTCAAAGGCACGATGAAAGGTCACCTCTAAATCTAATGATTTCGCATATTTTTGTAATTGGCTGTTCAGATCTGAAATTTCACTGCAAACATCTAAAATACCGAACACAACTCCTGTAACACCTGCCATTTTCACAGATTTAATGTCTGTTTTCATAATATTAATATCTGCATCATTATAAATAAAATCACCCTCTCGATGTCTTATAATTGCATGAATTTCTATTTTAGTTTTTTTTCTGCACTCTTCTACTAAACCAATGCTTGGTGTCAATCCGCCAATTGACAAGCCTGCACATAATTCAACCCTGGAGGCTCCATATTTTTCAGCTGCTACAACCCCCTGTATTGAGTCGGTACAAATTTCTATGTTCATGACTTAATTTAATTTAAATTTTGATGGAATTCGTGAATATACTATAGTTAACAAAATTAACAAATAGATAAAATAAAAAATGTTATTTTTAGATCATAAATTAAAAATAGATGTTAGAGCTTGCGTTAATAATTATTTTAGGGATTTTAGCACAATGGCTTGCCTGGCGATTAAAAATTCCTGCCATTTTACCCTTGATTTTAATAGGGTTATTTGTTGGCCCTTTTTCGACCTTAATTTCTGAAAGTGGCAATAAATGGATCGAACCGGTTTGGGATGGTGAAATTGGGCTTTTCCCGGGAGAGAGATTGTTTAATTTTGTATCTCTGGCCATCAGTTTGATTTTATTTGAAGGTGGATTGACATTAAAGAAGGAGGAACTCAAAAATGTAGGTCCTGTCATCTATAAATTGATAACTCTGGGATCCTTTGTTACATTTTTACTTGCCGGATTTACAGCACATTATCTCATTGGTCTAAATTGGTCATTAGCCTTTCTATTTTCTTCACTGATCATAGTAACAGGACCAACGGTTATCACCCCTATTTTAAGAAATTTAGCAATAAAAAAAGATCTTTCTACCATACTAAAATGGGAAGGAATTTTAATAGATCCCATAGGTGCTTTAGTAGCTGTTCTGGTATTTGAGTTTATAAGCATTGGAGAAGCGCACGGTGCAAACTATACCAAGGATACACTAATTGAATTTGGTAAGATAATTGTGATTGGAACTTCCATTGGGTTTACCGCTGCCTATGCCTTTGCTTCTATGCTTCGGCGAAAACTGATTCCTCATTATTTATTAAATGTGATGGCATTGGCATTAGTTTTGGGTGTTTTTGTTCTCTCTGATCTATTTGCGAATGAAAGTGGACTTCTCGCGGTTGTGATCATGGGAATGGTTTTGGGAAATATGAAAATAGAAGCACTTAAAGATGTTTTTTATTTTAAAGAAACCATTAGTATTTTATTAATTTCTATTTTATTTATACTGCTTTCTGCAAACATAGATATATCAGATTTAGAGCTTATCTACAATTGGAATTCACTTATCTTATTTGCAATTGTTGTATTGATCATCAGACCGGTTGGAGTATTTTTATGCGCATATAAAAGTAATTTAGAGCTTAATGAAAAGTTATTCATTAGCTGGGTTGGCCCCCGTGGTATTGTGGCGGCAGGTATCGCGTCATTATTTGGACTAAAACTCACCATGCAGGGCGTTCAAAATGCAGAATATATAACACCCTTGGTTTTTATGATCGTTCTAGGAACAGTTTTACTAAATGCTACTACAGCAAAACTATTTGCTCGAATAACGAAGGTATTATTAAAAAAATCGGAAGGTATATTAATTGTGGGAGCCTCAGAACCGGCCAGACTCATAGCAACATACCTTATGAAAAATAATCGTCGGGTGGTATTAATTGATAGCAACGCCAAACATATTCAAAATGCTAAAAAATTAAATCTAGAAGCCATAGAATGCGATATCTATTCAGACGAATTATCCGAGCATATAGAACTGAATGATGTGGGATATTTGATGGCAATTACGGGAAGTGACGCTATCAATCAGTTTGCTATATCAAAATTGAAATCAAGATTTGGGGAGGAAGGAGCCTTTAGGTTGGTAAATTCTGAGGAAATGAAGGATCCCGATAAATCCTCTGCTACAGGTTTATTTTCACATACCGATGATTATATCAACCTTTCTAAAGTAGTAAGAGACCACCCCTATTTTAATGAAGTAACATTGAGCTCTAAAGAACACTATCTCAAACTATTAGAAGCTACAAAAAATGAGATCATGTCCATACCGCTCTTTCTTATGAACAACGATGGTGAATTTCAGATCATATCATCACAAAGTGAGCAAATGTCTGTTGAGTCGGGAAATCAATTGATGTATTTAGGAAAAAAATTAGAGGTCTAAATCTTTTTCATCTGTTGTTTAACCATTTGTATTTGCTCTTTAAGCACGCCATGCTTATCCAGCTTTTTCGCTTCAGTGATTAAATTCATAGCTTCTCTTTTTCTCCTTTTGGTCATGGCAATACCTGCTAATTGAAGTTTGGCCATTGCCTTATTATGATCCATGTACAAACCCAATTTTAAAGATTTTTTAAAGTACTTTTCCGCTTGGGTTAAATTGGTTTGAGAAACCATTATACCTCTTAAGAAATTATAGTAGCCCTCCTGACTTTTGATTAAAGCAGAAGAAGGGTTTTTAATTTTATCTAACAATTTAGTACCGCCCACAAAGTCCTGTTTGCGCAATTTTAAAAAAGTTAATAATAAAATTTCATTTTTAAAATAAAAAAACACAAATATTCCAGCCAATAATACGATGGAAATTCCATTCATAATATGACCTTTTGAAAACTCAAAACCAGCCCAAACAGCAATTAAAATTGCAATGACCAACTTAATATTCTTATTAAACATATTCCACAATTATTTTGTGCAAATTTACATTTTTTAAGAAAGTAACAATAATTTTATTGTTTTAAAATATATCATTTCATTATAAAAATCTATTTTCGGTCTTTGTAAATTTAAAAAACATAGCTAATTTTGTTTAAATAAGATCTTATTGATGATTTTTATCTTCAAAAATATTATTTTTAAAGAAGTCCGTTTAAACATAAAACGCCCGGACAATATTCTATAGCTTCTGCTTTGTTGAAGTGTTAATTCCTTATTTTTTTATTTTTTCTAATATCCAAATCATACGATTATGAATTTACCCTATGCTGAACCCTATAAAATTAAAATGGTTGAATCGATTAAAAGATCAACTATAGAACAACGAAAAAAATGGATCAAAGAGGCCGATTTCAATTTATTCAATCTTGCTTCTGATAAGGTTTTCATTGATCTGTTAACTGATTCCGGTACTGGTGCAATGAGCGACAATCAGTGGGCTGCCATGATGAGTGGTGATGAAAGTTACGCCGGATCATCCTCCTTTTTAAAACTAAAAGAAGTAGTTCAAAAAATTACCGGCTTCAAGTATTTTTTACCTACCCATCAAGGGAGGGCTGCCGAAAATGTTTTATTCTCTGCCATGGTAAAAGAAGGGGATCTTGTTCCCGGAAATTCACATTTTGATACTACAAAAGGTCATATTGAATTTAGAAAAGCAACCGCTGTAGATTGCACTATCGATGAAGCATTTGATACAGCTAACCTTCATCCGTTCAAAGGGAATGTAAATCTTGACAAACTGGAAAAAGTTTTAAATGAAAATTCAAAAGAAAATATTCCTTTTGTGATTTTAACAATTACTTGCAATAGTTCAGGTGGACAACCCATGTCTATGGAAAATATACAAGCAGTGTCTCGTCTTTGTAAATCCTATGAAATTCCTTTATTCTTTGATTCGGCAAGATTTGCGGAAAATGCATATTTCATCAAAAAACGTGAAAAAGGCTATCAGAATAAATCCATCAAAGAAATTGCACGGGCAATTTTTGACTGTGGCGATGGAATGACCATGAGCGCCAAGAAGGATGGTTTGGTAAATATGGGTGGATTTATAGCTTTAAATGATGAAGAAGTTTATAAAAAAGCTACGGTGTTCAATATCATGTATGAAGGATTTATTACCTATGGCGGTATGAATGGCAGGGATATGGCTGCACTTGCTGTTGGACTGGATGAGGCAACAGAATTTGATTATTTAGAGAGTAGAATTGAACAGGTTTCCTATCTGGGAGAGAAGTTGATCGAACATAATATCCCGGTACAACAACCTATTGGGGGACATGCAATTTTTATAGATGCAAACAAGTTTGTGCCTACCATACCCAGAGATGAATATCGCGCGCAGGCTTTGGCCATAGAACTCTACATCATTGGAGGAATAAGAGGTGTTGAAATTGGAACAGTCTTAGCAGATCGCGATCCTTTCACCCGTAAAAACAGATATCCGGAATTGGAATTGGTTAGATTGGCAATACCTCGTAGGACCTACTCACAAAATCATATGGATTATATTGCCGCAGTGTTGAAAAATATATATGACTCCAGAGATGAGGCCAAAACCGGCTATAAAATCATTGATGAAGCACCAATTATGAGACACTTTACGGTCAAATTTGAAAAGATCTAATTTTTATATCCTTGTTTAAACCAATAATTCGATAACATTTTTTACCTGCAAGGTTTTGAAAACCTTGCAGGTCTTAATCAACGATTTAAATAATTACGATATATCCATTATTTATTTTGAGCACTAAAATAATAATTATTTAAAAGGCTTTTTTTCTTTACATACCAGCTCTAAAAATATTGCTGGTTTTTTTTAACTATATTTGCAACTGTAAATCATAACCCCCTCAATATGATGAAGCGCTTCATTTTGCTATTAAGCATACTATTTTTACCACTGACCATTTCAGGTCAGAGTATCAGGATAACAGATAAAAAAGTTCAAAAGGTCATTGAGGAAATGGAAATGTATTCTGTGGAATTAATTGAAGTAAAAACATTGAGGAAATGGAAGGCCTTAGAATTGAGTAGCGATATGAGACCTCAGATGGACTACAATGTGATTCGGGTAAAATATAGAACCGGAGATATGGTTAAAACAGTAATAATAGATATGCATTTAGTACCTATACTGCATGTTTCACAGAGAACCACAGAAAAAACAGAAAGAAAAAATAATTATGTGGCCATCTCCGATTAGGACCATAAATGATCATTCTCTCCCATTCATTGTTTTAGTTCTTCAATAAAAATAACTTATAAGCTCACTATTATTTTAAACTTACCCTCAAAATCATTTCAATAATACAACTGCTTTATTGAAAGATAATTCTGTAATTTCAACAATATCAGAATATTAATTGTAGATCGCAGGGCAATCATGAGACACTTTACTGTGCAATTTGAAAAGATTTAAATTCCCACACCTCTATAATATTAATACCCGTCAAAATTATTTAATGCTTATGTTACATTTATGACATAAGTCATGAATTTACATCTCTAAGGCAAATATATTTGCCTAATAAAAGATAGAACTGTCTTTTATAAAAATTACCTAATTAAATATTAATAATAAGAAAATGAAAAACCTAAAATTAATCTTTAGAAGTGTAAGTTCAGTAGCTATCGCTTTATTACTTTTTACAAGTTGCAGTACTAATGAAAAAAAAACACCTATTATTGATTCAGCAAAAATCGCCATCTCCGGCACAATAGAAGCAGAAATGACTGCTCCACCTTTAGTACCTACACCTGTAGGGAACCGGCCGGCAAAAAAATTAATCATAGACATGGAAATTCTTGAACAAGAAGGTACCATGACCGATGGTGTAAAATATATATATTGGACCTTTGGCGGATCAGTACCAGGTAGTTTTATCCGAACCCGAGCTGGTGATGAAGTTGAATTCACCTTATCTAATCATCCTGACAATAAACTACCTCACAACATCGATTTACATGCTGTTACCGGTCCTGGAGGTGGTGCAACATCATCTTTCGTAGCACCAGGTCACAAAAAAACCTTCTCTTTTAAAACTCTAAACCCTGGCTTATATGTTTATCATTGTGCAACAGCTCCTGTTGGAATGCATATTGCTAATGGTATGTATGGTTTAATTTTGGTCGAACCTGAGGGTGGCCTGCCAAAAGTAGATAAAGAGTATTACATTATGCAAGGTGATTTTTATACAAAAGGAGAGAATGGCGAACCGGGATTACAGGCCTTTGATATGAAAAAAGCTGTAGAAGAAGATGCAGATTATGTAGTGTTCAACGGTAAAGTTGGTTCTCTAACCGGAGATAATGCAATAACGGCGGATGTTGGAGAAACAGTACGATTATATGTTGGTAATGGCGGACCAAACTTGGTTTCTTCCTTTCATGTAATTGGTGAAATATTTGATAAAGTCAATATTGAAGGAGGATCTGTTATTAATGAAAATGTACAAACCACTTTAATTCCTGCAGGAGGTGCGTCTATTGTTGAATTTAAAGTAGATGTTCCAGGAACATTTATTATCGTAGATCACTCTATATTTAGAGCATTTAATAAAGGCGCTTTAGGCATGCTTAAAGTTAAAGGAGAAGAGAACAAGCAAATATACTCAGGTGTTAAACAAGAAGGGATTTATAACCCTGAAGGAGGAACCATACAAGAAATGCCAACGGATGATACTAAAAAAGCACCTGTAAAAACAAATAAAACTTTAGCAGAAAAAATTGAATCAGGTAAACAAATTTATACAAGAACTTGTTTTGCCTGTCATCAATCCAATGGTGAAGGAATAGCAAATGCCTTCCCTCCTCTTGCAAAATCCGATTATTTGAATGCTGATGTAAAAAGAGCAATTGGCATTGTTCTAAATGGTAAAACAGGAGAAATTACTGTTAATGGCAATAAATATAATAGTATTATGACCAAGCAAACATTAACTGATGAAGAAATTGCTGATGTTTTAACTTATGTTTATAATTCTTGGGGCAACAATAAAACAAATGTTAAGTCTACTGCTGTTCAAGAAGTTAGATCCGCGCACTAAACTCCATTTGTAACTATGGAAACTATTATAAGATTGGCAATTTGCTTTGTATTTTTATGGGGGGTCAATGTGAATTGTCAGTCTGATATGGTTAAAATTAAAGGCGGAACATATGTTCCTCTCTATGGAAGAGATTCAATGCAAGTAACTATCAACGATTTCTTTATGGACGTATACCCTGTTACGAATGAAGAGTTCTTAGCCTTTATTAATAAGAATCCTAAATGGAAAAAATCTCAGGTTAAAAAACTATTTGCTGATGAAAATTATCTTCATCAATGGGAAACCGATACTACATTAGGTGATACTCAATCTCTTAAGGCTCCCATAACCAATATTTCATGGTTTGCAGCAAACGATTATTGCGATTGTCAAGGAAAACGTTTGCCCACCATCGATGAATGGGAATATGTAGCCATGTCCAATGAAAAATTACCTGACGCACGTTATTTAAAAACATACAATGAATATATTCTATCATGGTATGAAAAACCTAAAACTTTCAATAATGAAATCGGGTCAACATTCAGAAATTATTGGGGTGTTTATGATTTACATGGACTGGTTTGGGAATGGACTTACGATTTTAACTCCGTATTGATCTCCGGTGAATCTCGCAAAGATGTGGATAATGATAGTAATTTATTTTGCGGAACTGCCTCCATTGGGGCGACTGATTTAATGAATTATGCCGCTTTTATGAGATATGCAATAAGGGGAAGCATAAAAGCAAATTACGCCATGAAAAACTTGGGTTTCAGATGTGTTAAGGACAAAGAATAACAATTCTATGAATTCTCTTTGCTCATTCCATTAATAAAGAAAAGATCATTAAAAATGAAAAAAATTATACTTATTCTGTTTATCTCTTTTGTTCCATTTTCTTCGTGTATCAAGGAGAAATCAAAAAAGGAACAGGCAATAAACTACCAATGTCCGATGCAATGTGAAGGTGATAAAACTTATCAAGAGACAGGATCCTGCCCGGTTTGTAAAATGGACTTAAAACCTATAACCAATGATCATTCTCATGAAATGAAAAGTGAGGAGATCTCAGAAACTTCTATTTTTAACCTTACATCAAAATGGAAAACTGAAGAAAATAAAACTATTGAACTGAGAGATCTGAAGGGCAAAACTCTAGTGATGGTCATGATTTACACAAGTTGTAAGGCCGCTTGCCCAAGGTTAGTTGCTGATATGCGAAATATCGAAAAGAAAATTCCTGATAATGTAAAAAATGAAGTACAATATATAATGATAAGCATTGATCCTGAGATAGATACACCTGAACGCTTAAAATTATTTGCTATTGAGAATCAAATGAATGGTGAACAATGGACATTTTTACAAGGAGATATGAATAGTGTAAGGGAGTTTGCAAATGTTTTGGCGGTTAAGTATAAACAAATATCACCCATGGATTTTTCGCACTCAAATATAATCAGTGTTTTTAACTCGCAAGGGGAATTGTTGCACCAACAGGAAGGATTGGGTGTTGACAACAATGAAACAATTGCAAAAATTATTGAATCAACAAATTAGATCAAATAAACAATTTAATAAATTAAGATGAAAAAAATTATTTTTTCGACAATGATGGTTGTATGGTTTACCACCACATTAAAGGCCCAACAATTTAAGATATCCGGAGAGTTAAGACCCAGGTATGAATACCGTCACGGATTCAAAACTTTAACTCCGCCTGATAAAGAGGCTGCTTCATTCATATCACAAAGAGCGAGAATAAGTTTTGATTATGTTGCCGAAAAATATACAGTATTTTTCTCTCTTCAAAATGTAAGAGTTTGGGGAGATGTACTGACACTTTCAAACAATGATAAATGGGGAGTTACTTTTCATGAAGCTTGGGGAGAATACTATTTTAGTCCAAAATTCTCAATCAAATTAGGGCGTCAAGAAATAAATATTGACGATCAAAGGATGTTTGGAGCCGTAAATTGGGTACAACAAGCAAGAAGTCATGACGCCTTAATTGCTAAATTTCAGACAGGTGAAAAGGGAAAATTACATTTTGGTTTTGCCTTTAATGCAAATGGTGAATCATTATTTGAAGAAGATTATATGATAAACCAATATAAAAGTTTTCAATATGGTTGGTATCATACAGACTTTAATAGCGGCCTGGGACTTAGTATATTCTTTTTAAATAATGGAATGCCATATCAGAAAATTATTGACGTAGATAATACAGATCAAAAAATTGCATATAGTCAAACTTTGGGAGGCAGGTTGACTTATAAAAAAAACAGATTAAGTGCTGATGCAGCAACTTATTTTCAAATGGGAGAAACACCTACAATTCTAAAAAATAATAAAACCGATTTATCAACTTATTATTTTACCATAAATGCAAAATATAATTTAACGGATCATTTCATTCTCGGTGCTGGCGTAGAGATCCTTTCTGGTAATGATATTGGATCTGACAGCTCCACGGATAAAGCCTTCAAACCTTTCTATGGTACCAATCATAAATTTAATGGGTTGATGGATTATTTTTATGTGACTAGCCACATGAATAGTGTAGGTTTAATTGACATCAACATTCCAATGATCTATAAAATAAATAAATTCTCCGCCATGTTAGTTCCGCATTTTTTCTCTGCACAAGGAGATGTTTCAAAATTGGATACTTCGCCTGATGCCTATTTAGGAACTGAAATTGATTTTAATTTAGGTTATAAGCTACATAAGAATATAAGCTTCAACATTGGGTATTCGCAAATGTTTGCAACAGAAACAATGGAGATATTGAAAGGTGGCAGTAAAGATGAAACAAACAACTGGGCATGGGCAATGATAACCTTCAAGCCAACTTTCTTCAACAAGAACTTTGATAAATAGGTTTTTTTTTATTCCGATGTCGAATTTTAATAGAATTCGGCATCGGATTTTTATGCTCTTTTTATGAATAATAAATTTTTCAATTTAAGTAGACATTTAACAACCTATCATAACATATTGATTTTTAGCTAATACTAATTTTTTTATTTTTTTAGAATATGACATATATCATGGATAAAGAAAACCTTAACATTTATTTTTGTTAACAATAAAGATAATTTAGTCTTTTTATATTTTCTTATTAATTTTAATCATAATCATATGTTATCAAAAAAACAAGCACGCGCTTTTTTTCTTGGAGGAACTACAGTTACATTCTTGATATTTATAGGGTTAACTATTTTTTCTTTTGGAAAAGATCAAACACACAAAGAAAACATTACAGAGTCCGTTGTAAGGGGCAAACATTTGTGGGAAACCAATAATTGTATGGGATGCCATACAATATTGGGTGAAGGTGCATATTATGCACCAGAGCTTACCAAGGTTATTGACCGTCGTGGAGAAGGTTATATCAAAGCTGTCTTAATGACTCCTGTATCCTGGCAACCAAACGGCAGAAAAATGGTGGCCTATGGAATGAGTGAACAAGAAGCTGAAGATATGGTAGAATTTTTCAAATGGATCGATGGAATTGATTTAAACGGATTTGAAAGAATTGTTTCACCACTGGCAAAAGATAAAATAGATAACTAATCTCAAAAAATAAAAAAAATGAAATATAAATCACAAAAAGTAGCATATTGGTTTTTTGCTCTTTCCATGCTATTATTAGTTCTTCAAATTACATATGGTTTTATTATGGGTTTTGCCCGAGTAGGTCTGGATGGTCTTCATGAATTCATACCTTTTAATACAGCGAGAGCTGTTCATACTAACTTATTGGTTGTATGGTTGTTATCAGGTTTTATGGGTGCCGCTTACTATATTATTCCTGAAGAAGCACAAAATGAATTGGTTAGCGTAAAACTGGCTTATGTTCAGTTAATCAGTTTGGCATTGGTGGGTGTTGTTGCCGTTATTGGGTTCCACTTTAATTATTGGGAAGGAAGAAAGTTTTTAGAAATTCCCAGACCATTGGATTATTTAGTAGTTATAAATGTACTTTTATTTTTAGGGCTTATTTTAGTTACACTATTTAAAGGGAAACGCCGTACCACTACTGCTTTAGTGCTATCGATGGGACTTTTATTTGCTGCCTTATTGTACTTGCCCGGTATGATACCTTTTGACAGTCAGGTAACGGATTCCTTCTTTAGATGGTGGGTTGTTCACCTATGGGTAGAAGGTGTTTGGGAATTAATCATGGGAGGTATTCTATCGTTCCTATTAATTAAACTTACAGGGGTGGATAGAGAAGTTATTGAAAAATGGTTATACGTAATTGTTGGATTGACTTTCCTTTCCGGAGTTTTAGGAACCGGACACCATTATTATTATATAGGAGTGAACAAAATATGGTTAATTGTAGGTGGTATTTTCTCTGCACTTGAACCATTGGCATTTTTAGCAATGGCTTTATTTGCTGTCAATATGTACAGAAAAGGGGAGAAAAAACATCCAAATAAATTAGCTCTATTATGGACACTTGGCGCTGCGATAACATCGTTTGTTGGTGCAGGACTATTAGGTTTCGCCCATACACTACCACAAACTAACCTATATACACATGGTACTTTGGTGACAGCAATGCATGGTCATTTGGCATTCTGGGGAGCTTATGCAATGATTGTATTGGCTATTATAAGCTATAGCTTGCCTAATATGACAGGTAGAAAATTATACCAAAGTTCAAGAGGTAGAATCGCATTCTGGACGGCTAATATTGGGATGCTCGGAATGACTGTGGCCTTTGGAGTTGCCGGTGTAGCTCAGGTGTATTTAGAACGTAAGTTTAAAATGGACTTTATGCAAGTGCAAAATGAAATTAGCGTACACTTTGTGGTGTTAATAATTTGTGCTACATTATTCGCTACGGGAATTATATACTATATCATTGATTTTTACAAACATGGCACACCAACGGATGAAGCCTTAGAAACTCAACAATAATTAATATCAATAAATCGCCTTTTATTCATTTCTATTGATTCAAGAGGCGATTTATTCTATTATAGAATAATTTAAACCTGGATTAGAAATAACTAACAAATAACTCAAAACAGATACTATAAAAATTTAAAAATGAATATTTCAGAACAAAAAACAGTCGCAGAAGTTGTGACAGAAAATATAAAAGCAGCCCATGTTTTTAAAAAACATGGAATTGATTTTTGCTGTGGAGGTGGAATTACAATTGAAAAGGCTTGTGAAAAAAATGGCGTTGATTATGTTATTTTAGGTAAAGAATTGGAAAAGATTGATGAGAATATTTCGAGGGCATACAATTATGACAACTGGGATATAAGTTTTTTGACGGATCACATAGTAAATATCCATCATAATTATGTTGAAGAAAGCATACCTATACTACTTCAATACTCCGCAAAAGTGGCAAACGTTCATGGACACCATTATAAAGAAGTAGTAGAGATAAATAATTTGGTTATTGATGTTGCGAAAGAATTAGCTGTTCATATGAAAAAAGAAGAGCTTATACTTTTTCCATTTATAAAACAACTGTATATAGCGGATAAAAAGAAATCAAAACCTGATCTTCCTCTATTTGGTTCTGTGAATAGCCCGATAGAAATAATGCAAAATGAACATGAAAATGCAGGTGATATTTTTAAACATATAGCCAAATTAAGTAATAACTATACACCGCCAGAAGAGGCCTGTAATACCTTTAGAGCGTTATATGCAAAATTGGATGAGTTCGAACAAGATCTCCATCTCCATATTCATTTAGAGAACAATATCTTGTTTCCAAAAACCATTCAATTAGAACAAAAATTACGATAGGAACTCAAAATTTGAAGTTTATCACGAATATACTTTTAATAATGGCATACAATATTGTTTCATAAAATGAAAGGAGAAGCCCCGTATTATAAAGCATCAGGCAAAGAAATTGAGGTCTTTGAACATTCTTATAAAAAGAAAATTCCATTTTTGTTAAAAGGTCCGACAGGAACCGGTAAATCTCGTTTTATTGAATTTATGTCTTATGAATTGGATAAAAAATTAATTACGATTTCTTGTCATGAAGAAACTTCTTCGACTGATTTGATAGGTAGATTTATTATTAAAGGGGCGGAAACCGTTTGGGTTGACGGCCCCTTAACTACTTCTGTTAAAGAAGGAGCGATAATTTATTTAGACGAAATTGCCGAAGCAAGACCTGATGTAATTGTTGCTATTCACTCTCTTACCGATCATAGAAGAGAATTATTCATCGATAAATTAGGGCAGACCATTAAAGCGCATGAAGATTTCATGTTAGTAGCTTCTTTTAATCCAGGCTATCAACGTGGGTTTAAAGAATTAAAACCCTCTACAAGGCAACGATTTGTAGCCATGTCATTTGACTATCCGGAGGCAAAAGTTGAAGCAGAGATTTTGGTCAATGAAACCGACATAGAACATGACATCGCAAAAAAATTAGTAAACATTGCTGGTAAAATCAGAAACTTAACAGAATTAGGGCTAACCGAAACTGTATCCACTCGCTTATTGGTAGATGCTGCCAAATTAATTCATAGTGGCTTGCCAAAACGACTTTCTGTACAAGTTGCTGTGGTTGAACCCTTATCAGACGACCTAGAAATTACCTTAGCCCTTAAAGATCTTTGCGATTTAATGATCTAGGTCTAATGAATAATTAGACCTAATTGTAATGAAGTAGCCATACAGGATACAGAGACCAAACTAAGAAAGGAATATTATATGTTCGAGCCGGATGAATATATTTTTACAAAACTCGCTCACTACTTTAAACGACGTAGAAGAAGAAAGCAAGAGAGCATCACCAATGCTGTAGATTTAACAGATATCAAATCTCGCTTAACAATATTTTCAAGGGCTATAACAGGTCAATCCATTGAAATTTACGATGCACAACGCGAAGGAGGATATAAAAATAATAATTTCTTTTTACCTAAACAATTTGCTGAATTCCAAACAGTTGAAGAGAACTTGTCTTTCTATTTATTTAGGGTCTTATACTTATCCGTACAAAAAAACTTAAACCTAAACTGGAAAGACAAAGAAATTGAACACGACACAAAAGTCTCACAAAAAAAAGCGGAAGAGAATGCCTCTCAGGTCTTAGATGTTTTATTCGAACAATTTCCAATAACTCAAGAGTATCATCAAATTTTCGTTCAATATTATAAAGAAAAAGCAAAAGAAGGACATTTAGCAGATTTCAGTTTTATTTATGGAAAATGGATGCGAGACAATCCCGAAGAGGAGTCAGAGGAAAAATTAAAAAACTTCACTGATAAGGTAAAAACAATACCTAAAGAACTGCAAAAAACTATCCTGAAGGCAAATGCGGTTGAAGAAATAATTTCTGTTCAAATAGATGAAAAACAACTGGAAGATGCTGTGCTACAACATCAATTTGAGAAAGTAGAAACGGCGGAAGAATTTGGCGGTAATTGGAGAGATATGGACGGCGATGATGATCTGGATGATCACTCAAACGCTTTAGATGACATGAATATGAAACATACCGTACGTGTAGATGACACCGCTCATTCTATTTATCAGGCCGATTTCATTGAAAACACAACGGTCTCAGAAAGTGCCGAAATCGATAATACAGGATATCATATTTTGTATGATGAATGGGACTATAGCAAGCGGACTTACAAAGAAAATTTCTGTAAAGTATATCCAAAAACATTATTAAAAACAAATATTCCCTATTATAAGAAAACTCTTACCGAGAATAATTCTACGCTGATAGGTTTGCGAAAAATGTTAACCACAGTTAACAACAAATATCAACAACAACGAAGACAAACACAAGGAGAAGAATTTGATATTGATGCGATTACAGATCTATTCGTTGATGTAAATTCCGGACATACACCTTCTGACAAAATATATCTATCAAAAAGAAAAAAGGAAAAAGATCTATCCATCCTGCTGCTGTTAGACATTAGCTTGTCAAGTGATGGATATGCAGCAGGAAATAGAGTAATTGATGTGGAGAAACAAGTTTCAATCTTGTTTGGTGAGATCCTTAATGAATTCAATATTGATTTTTCAATAGATTGCTTTTATTCAAAAACCCGAAATCACTCCACCTACTTAACTATTAAAGATTTTGACGAACCTTGGAATCGAGCAAAATTTAAAGTAGGTGCTGTCGAACCTAACGGTTACACCAGAATTGGAGCTGCATTGCGCCATTCAGGAGCGATGTTGGACAAACGAGACACCAAAAATAAATGGGTGATTCTAATCTCAGATGGAAAGCCAAATGACTATGACAGATATGAAGGGAAATATGGAATTAACGACGTAAAACAAGCATTAAGAGAATTAAACCAACGTAAGATAAATTCCTATGCCTTAGCAATTGAGGCAGAAGCCAAGTACTACTTACCACAAATGTTCGGACAAAATCATTATCAAATATTAACAACACCCGTTGAATTGTTGCAAGCACTGGTAAAATTATATGAAAAAATTAAACATCAATCTTGAGATAGTTCGATCTGAAATAAGAATTAATGAAAAAACCTGAAATCAATTACAAAAATATCTACTACCCTCCAGGCGGAATATTGATGTGGATATTGATCACTCTAGAATTGATCACTTTTGGAATTGCTCTAATTGCTCTTGTGGCATACAGTAGAGAAAATCCCGAATTGTACCATGAATCTCGCTTGAAGTTGAATACTACTTATGGCGCAATCAACACTGTATTTTTATTGGTGAGTGGGTTTTTTATGGCTACGACCGTCCATTTATTCAAAAAACAAGAATTTGATAAATCTTCATTTTATTTAAAGCTTACCATGTTAGGAGGGTTTTTATTCCTGGCACTCAAAACCGTTGAATATTATGAAAAGTTAAAGTTGGGTTTTACTCTGGACTTCAATACTTTTTTTTCTTTTTATTGGTTATTGACAGGATTTCATGTAATCCATGTATTAGTGGGGCTGATAATACTCTCTTTTTTTTATTTTTCGCTAAAAAAACAAAAAACGCAGCCCAAATTAGAAGATGTAGAGGCCAGTGCAACTTTTTGGCACATGTGTGATCTGATCTGGCTATTACTTTTTCCGGTAATTTATTTAATTCTGTAATCATGCAAAAAAAAGATATTCTTACTTTAGTCTTACTAATAGCGCTTACCCTTATAACATCCATTATTTCTGGATTTTATAATAAATTAGGAATTATATACGTAGCCATATTATGCCTGAGTGGTATTAAGTTCTTATCCGTTTCTTTTCAATTTATGGAGCTAAAAAAAGCAAATTCCTTTTGGAAGATCCTAATATCAACTTTCCTGCTTGTTTTTATTGGAATTATTTCTATTCTACTTTAAATTTTCAATCCATTCTTACTTTAAATTTGGTATAAAATCATAACTTTAAAAACTCATTTTAAAATTTTATATTATGTATATCGGCGACCATTTACCACTACCCTCTTATGTTCCTTCTCCAAATCGTTATGATAAAATGCAATTTAGAAGATGTGGGAAAAGCGGTATTCAATTACCTCTAATTTCTTTGGGTCTATGGCATAATTTTGGGCATGCTGACGATTTTAACAAGGCCCGCAAAATTTTAAGAACTGCTCTTGATAACGGTGTTACCCATTTTGATCTGGCAAATAATTATGGTCCCCCTTTTGGCTCTGCGGAAGAGACTTTTGGCCGAATATTAAAAAAAGATTTCAAGGCCCATCGGAACGAACTGATCATTTCATCAAAAGCAGGTTGGGACATGTGGGATGGACCTTATGGGAATTTTGGTTCGAGAAAATATTTAGTAGCAAGTTGTGATGAAAGCTTGATAAGAATGGGATTGGATTATGTTGATATTTTTTATCATCATCGTCCGGACCCAGATACGCCACTAGAAGAAACAATGAGTGCCTTAGATCATTTGGTCCGTCAAGGTAAAGCATTATACGTTGGAATATCTCAATACAACGCTGAAGACACTGCCAAAGCATCAAAAATTTTAAAACGTTTGGGAACGCCTTGCTTAATTCATCAACCGCGATATAGCATGTTAGACAGGTGGGTAGAAAACGGATTATTGAAAGTTTTATCAAATGAAGGCATTGGCGCCATTGCTTTTTCAACTTTGGAGCAAGGAATGTTAACTAATAAATATTTAAAAGGAATACCTGAAAATTCCAGAGCAAAAAGTGAAACAAGCTACTTGGACAGTGATCAAATAACACCTGAGATTTTAAATAAAGTTAGAGAATTGAATGAAATAGCCCTTAACCGAGGACAAAGTTTGGCACAGATGTCGATTGCCTGGATACTTAGAAATCCTGAAATTACAACGGTACTTGTGGGAGTAAGCAGATCGGAACAATTGCTGGACAATATAAAAAGCTTAGAAAATTTGAATTTTTCCGCTGAAGAATTGGAAAAAATTGAATCGATATTAAATAATCAATAATGAAATATTGAAGGTGGTCTTATTTTTAAATAACGCGATGATTCTAGTCCAACTACTAAAGACTACTAAAAAAAACGTAACTATTACATTATTTTTAGTTTCCTTTTTTCTGTTATCCCAAATTGCAAAGGGCCAGGATAAAAGTGTTGTACTTCAAGCCAATTTTTCCGATACTGAAAATTCGATCAGTGCCAAAACAATTGTTTATAAATTAAAATACAAAAACACTGGTCCGTTTGTAATGCTGAGCGGATATACAGAAGATGAAAGTTTTAATAATACAGTCTATTACAGGTTAAAAACAGATAATACTTGGAGTAGATGGATTGCTTTTCTGAAACCTCATGATGGTAATGATTCAGATCGGGTTGTTTTAGGCGAAATTTTTATTGAACATGCATTTGAAGATATTCAATTTAAAACGGATAATCCAACTGAAATAAATTTTACTTTTAGATTATTCTTTGCTGATTTTACTAAAAATATAACAAAAGAAAAAAAAGATGAAATAGAGAATAAGCGTGCTCTCAGCAATTGTGTACAACCTTCTTATCTAGGTCGAAATGATTGGTGTCCGGCAGGTAATTGTCCTAAAAGTTCTTCGCCTTCTGTTATAAATCCTACACACATTGTTATTCATCATTCAGCAGGACAAACAATTAGTTCGGATTATGCAGCA
>DAOUPU010000242.1 GCA_030625995.1 Flavobacteriaceae bacterium | reverse complement strand
CTGTGATAACGCGAAACTACCATAGCCTCCCATACTTAATCCAGTTAAATAAATTCTAGAGGTATCAATATTATAAGTATTTATTGATACATCTAATAACCTTTTTAAAGGGTAGATCATTGATGTCCACCAATCGCCTTTAGGACATTGAGGAGAAATAACAATAAAAGGCAGTCCCTTTTCAGAAGCAATCTTTGGTGGTCCCCAGGCTGTTAATACATCTAAATTGTCACCGCGTTCACCAGCTCCATGCAAAAATAAAATGGTTGGATAGCCCCCTTCTTTAGTAGGATCGTAATCCTCAGGTAAATACAACAAATAGTTTAATTGCATCTCCTTTTCAATTTTATGCTGCGTTTGCGTGCCGGGCACAAGTGCTTTTTTATCCTCGATCTGTGCCTGACATAAAAAAGTTGCAAAGACGAATAAATAGAAGGTTGATTTCATTAATTTAACTTTTAATTGGTTTCTTTAAAATTCGTTATTTTATCTCCTTAGTCAATTGATATACAAATACGCATGACCAACAACATTATCTGAATCCTTTGAACTTTGTGTATAGCTGTAAATTACAAACCCAAAGACAATATCATCAATAATAAAATATTAAACCTTTTCATCATAATTTGACCTTTTAAAATCATTATTTAAATTCCTTAATTTGCTCCTTATATTTTTTATAGTAGGGTTTGATCATTTCTTTTTTTTCACCATGAAATTTTTCTTCGTACATTCCTCCTATATAAAAACAAGTAGTCCCACCTGATATAATTCCCCAAATACAGGCTTCGGCAAGATCATAAGGAGTCTCTCCATTTTGAATCTGAGAAATCAAAGAGGCAATAACACCACCCACAAAATTATCACCACAGCCGGTAGTATCACCAATATACGCACCTTTTTTCAATGCTGCAGAAACAGCATTAGAAATTGGCATTTCTGAGCTCATTAAGGCCTTAAATAATGTGCCATTTGCAAAGAGTCTCACATTTTTTGCACCATTCGTTATTAATACCGCGCCTGTGCCTGACCTACCAAAAAATTGCATTGCTTTATCTATGTCATAACAGCCACTCAAACGAATAGCTTCTTCATGATCCATTATCAGTAGATCAATATACTTATAGCTGTCATCACTTTTCCCTAAAGGCCATTTTAAGGTTGGGTTTGCTTTTTCATTTATATAATCATAAACTGTATTAACTATTGTTATACAGCCATTTGACTTTGATTTTTTAAGTAATTCAGTTAAATTATTGTGAATTAGTGGCACCAGGGCAGTTCCGCCGAAAACGACAATATCTGAATTAAAAAAATCATTATCCAATTCCTTTGGAGTATATTCATAAGCTGCACCAACAGAGTTTATAAAGATTCTTTCACCATTTCCTTTATTATAATCAGGGTCAGAAAGTACCAAAGTAGAGGGGGTTTCATTACAGGAAAGCTCGAAATTATCTTTCAATAGAGGTGTTTTGCTCAATAAGGACATGATGAAATCACCATTTTTATCGCTTCCTCTTATTCCATAAAAAAGGAACTTACTTTTTTCTTTATCAGAGATTTGTGCAGCATGTATCATGGAAACAATTCCGGGTCCGCCGATATTGATCTTGTCTGGTAATTTTTGGGAGATAATATTTGCAAGACCCGACTGATTTCTTTTTTTTAAGAATTCTTCAAAATCCCTTTTTAAAACCAGTTGACCTGGAGTCAACCCTCCATCTCCTTTTTCTTTGGATAGAAAGGGGAAAAAGTTGTCGGCGCCAAACGATATATTGTTAAATAAGTTATCCACCAAACAACTTCCAACACCTGAAATTGTGAGTTTCGCCGTCATTATTAAATGTATTTTTTATAGTCGGAAGCCAATAAATGAATTGGTTCCTCGTCTTCAATAATTTTCGGAAATCTGCCAACAACTTCAAAAAACCGATTGTCTGAGCTGTCATCATTAACAGCACTTACCTCTCCTACAAATACTTTTCCTTTTCCCTTTTCTCCATAAAAACTGTGATATATTCCTTGCTTTAAACAGATACTTTCTCCCGGGCTGAGAATAACACTTCCACCCGCTGGTATTTTTCGATCTATTCCGTCAATTTTTACTTGAAGATCCTTATCTGAAAGTCCTTCATTCTTATCAGATTCATATAAATTTATGACCAGATTTCCACCACCTCTATTGATTATATCTTCCATTTTACTCCAGTGAAAATGCATTGGAGTTTCTTGTTCTTCTTCAACGATCATTGCTTTTTCAGCATATACTTTTTTGTCTTTTTGTTGATTTCCATTTCTAATAGTAAATAAGATCAAACCACGATTATGAAAATTTCCGCTTCCAAAATCTGTCAGATCCCAACCAAGTACATTGTCAACAATTTCCTGGCAGGTTGCGTATTTTCCTTTCCAATCTTCCGGCTTCCAATAAGCCCATGGCGGCAGCTTAAAATTCATTTGATCAAAAAAAATTATTGAATTACTTATTAATTGATTGATTTCACTTCTTTTCATATCATTTTTTCTGATTTTGAATATCATATGATTTAAAAAATATTAATAAAATTAACAAATAATCTACATAATGCTCTGATTTATGATCAATTAATACGACTAATTAGAAAGATTATTAGTGCATTTCTACAGTTACTGATCCAATACCCGGACGATAATAGTTAAAAACCACATTCGGGTGGTCCGCTAAAAGAGACATCGGTACAGAAGTGTCTATTATTTTATTTGAGATCATAAAAGGGGTCAATCTCATTCCAAAGGCATTATCATGTGTTCCTGCCTGCCAGATCGAAACTTTTTCTGATTTCCAGGTCTCTACCGGACCTACAGTAATAGCTTGTTTTGGAACGCCAACAATATAACCACCTCCGGATGTTCTTGCGTTTTGAGCCAAAGTTATTGGGTGAAGATCAACTAATCGGGCAGAAAGTTTTCTAAATTCTTTTTCTGACGGTGGATGGTCTATATATTTTCCCTCCCTTTTAAACGGATCATTAAATGCCCAGTGTTTAACATCACCTTGTCCGCCCTGCATAACTGCACATTTAATTTCATCAAAACTTGCAGTGTACTCTGCGAGCGAATCAGATTTGGGAAAATGCAGATTCTCTTCCGGCATTCTCAATTCCGGTTTTATTCGGTTAAATAACAATTCTCTATCTGCTCGAGCAAACGACAGAGGATGAGATTCCGATGCTTCTTTCCCATCTATATACCATTCATCCATTCCCCAAAAATGAGCATTTTTTAAGGAAATATTAAGACTGTTTACCAATTCTGCCACTAAT
>DAOUPU010000089.1 GCA_030625995.1 Flavobacteriaceae bacterium | reverse complement strand
ATACCGGTAAAGCAACATTCACAGATGAAACTGCAATAAGAATGGAGCAAATTAGTGCGATCTTAAATCAGTACACGTCTTTAACATTTACTGTAGAAGGACATACTGATAGCACAGGAAGTAAAAAAATAAATGATTCCTAATCACAAAAAAGAGCAGAAGCTGTAATGAACTATTTAGTTGAAAATGGTTTCCCATCTGATAAGATTTCCGCTAAAGGTTTTGGTTCATACCATCCAATCGGTGATAATAAAAATCGTAAAGGTAGACAAGAAAACAGAAGAGTTGAAGTTTACTCTGAATTTGCGAAAAGATAATTAATCTTAATTAATAATTAAAAAGCCATCTCAATGAGATGGCTTTTTTTATATACACATTTTGTAGTTTTGTTTTATGCAAATATTCCTGAATAAAGTAGTATCGCATGTATTATCCAAACATGACAATATTTCAGATTTAAATTTTATTTTACCTAATAAAAGGGCAGGTCTCTTTTTAAAAGAAGAGATCAGTAATTCCCTTCAAAAATCAAGTATATTACCTCGAATAATAGGAATTGAAGATTTAATTCAGGAAATCTCCTGTTTGGATACCATTGAAAGTACGACTTTGATTTTTGAATTTTATAATGTTTATCTAAAATATACGAAAAGCAAGAGGATAGACCCGTTCGAATTATTTTCAAAATGGGCAGCGGTTTTACTCCAAGATTTTAATGAAATTGACAGTAATTTAATTGATGCAAATGAGGTACTCAATTATATTACCGATAGTAAAAGAATAGAAAACTGGGACCTAAACAATAAGCAAAACTCATTAACTGAAAATTATCTAAAATTTTTTGATGATATTAAAATCTACTACAAAAATTTATATGATCATCTAACAGCCAAGAAAATTGGATATCAAGGTATATTATACCGTGAAGCATATAAACAAATAGATTCCTATCTACAGGCAAATGAAGAAAAGAAATTCATATTTATTGGATTCAACGCTTTAAATAAGGCAGAAGAAAGTATAATTCAAATTATTTTGCAGACCGGATCTTCCGAAATTTTTTGGGATACCGATACCTTTTATTACCATCAAGAGAATGAGGCCGGGAAATTCTTTAGATCGTACAAAAAGAAGTGGAATTATTACCAAACGAACGAATTTAATTGGATTGAAGATAATTTGAATAACGCAAAAAACATATATGTTAAAGGGGTTCCTAAAAATATTACCCAAATTAAAGAAGTGGGTGAAATTCTTCAAAATATTCATCGCAAAGAAAAAAACTTGAAGAATACAGCAATTGTACTCTGTAACGAAAAATTACTGCCGGTTCTATTAAATTCTATCCCTAAGGAAATTGAAACTGCCAATATAACCATGGGCTATTCATTACAGAACATCCCTGTATCTAAACTATTCCATTTGATTTTTAAACTGCATCTTAATAAAAGCAAGTTTGAAAAAAAAGATGGCTACTATTACAAAGATTTTATTAGCATTATAGACCATCCTCTTATCCATAAGACATGGGTTAGAAATACCAATTTTAAATCAGAATTGGACAGGTTACTCGTTAAAAACAAAAATATTTTTATATCTGCTGCTGATATTAAACTATTGATAAAAGACAATCCAAAAATCACTGAGATATTTGAGTTGATTTTTCTTGATTGGGATCAACGTGTGAATTATGTGCTTCGTCGATTTTTATTGATTATTGAATGTTTAAAAGAGGACGAAGAATCCAATTATTTGGAGAAAGAATATTTCTTTAGGTTTAACAATGTATTTCAGCAACTTGTCAGCCTTAATAAGGAATTTGGTTACCTGAGCAATTTGAACACTCTATATATATTCTACACGCAACTTTTAAACTTCGAAAATTTGTTTTTTAAAGGAGAGCCACTACAAGGATTGCAAATTATGGGTATGCTTGAATCCAGGGTTTTAGATTTTGAAAATGTAATTTTAACTTCTGTAAATGAAGGTTTTTTACCCACACAAGGCCGCGGAGATTCATTTATTCCCTTCGAAATTAAAATAGCTAAAAATCTTCCTTCCTATCGAGAAAAGGACGCAATTTTTGCATACCACTTTTATAGGCTATTGAATCGATCTAAAAATGTATATCTCTTATATAATACCGTTACAGACGATTTTGGGTCGGGAGAGGTGAGTCGTTTTATAACACAATTGGATATTGCCAAACAAAATTATTCATTGGAAAAAATTAATCTATATAAATCGATAGTTATTCCAAAGTTCAATTCTAGTTCTATTCCCTTGAAAGAAATAAGGAAATCGCCCCAAATAATGAATCGATTAAATGAAATTTCAATAGAAGGCTTTAGTCCATCTTCAATGAGCGCATATATTAGAAATCCTATCGACTTTTATAAGCAGAAAATATTAAAATTGAAAGAGGTTCAGGAGCTTGAAGAAACTGTTGCCGCCAATACTTTTGGAACAATTATTCATGAGGCTATGGATGCCTTGTATCGCCCTTTTATAGGTTCGTTCATCACTAAAACTGATTTGTCTGCAATGAAATCTAAATTAGATTCGGAAGTAAAGGATCAGTTTAAAAAGCACTATTCGTTAAATTCAATATCTACCGGCAAAAATTATTTAACCTTTCAAATTGCCAAACAGTTCCTGGCCAATTTTTTGAACTATGAAATAAGTGAATTAGAAAAAGGCAATGAGATAAAAATATTGGATTTAGAATGCAAAGTAGCATATAACTATGAATTCGATGGCTTATCTTTCCCGATTAAATTGAAAGGAACAATTGATAGAATAGATGAGGTTAACGGTGTATTACGAATTCTTGATTACAAGACAGGAACGGTTACTTCCAGAGCTTTAAAAATTAACGATTGGGATTTGCTCTCCTCAGACTATGCATATTCTAAAACTTTTCAAGTATTGTTATATGCTTTTATGTATGCAAAAAATAACAATATCAATTTGGTGGAGCTAAATGTAGAAAGTGGCATAATATCTTTTAAAAATTTGAAAGCAGGTTTTATGAAAATAAATAATACGAGGATTGGTCAATATGAGGTAGATCAATTTTTGATCCAATTGAACAAATTGTTAATTGAAATATACAATTCTGAAATCCCATTTAAAGAAAAAGAAATTTTACTAAATCACTCTTAATATGAAAATAACAACAAATATTTCTCTTGAAAGCAAAAGTCAAAAACCTGTTTTAATTGATCTGTTCTATAAGAAGAACGACCAACCAAAAAAAGTTATTATCTTTTGTCATGGTTATAAGGGTTTTAAAGATTGGGGCGCGTGGAATCTGGTGGCTAAGAAATTTGCAAAAAATAATTTCTTTTTTATAAAAATGAACTTTTCCCATAATGGAGGTACTGTTCATCAACCGATAGATTTCCCTGATCTTGAAGCATTTGGTAATAATAACTTTACAAAGGAACTGGATGACATTGATGCAGTTGTCGAATGGTTAGTAGCAAATAAGGAAATTCATAAAGAAATTAATATTGAAAATATTTCTTTAATTGGTCATTCACGAGGAGGAGCCATTGTCCTTATTAAGGCATTCGAAAATGGAAATATATCACAGGTAATTACCTGGGCAGGAGTTTCTGATTTTAAATCAAAATTTCCGACCGGAGAAGCTTTACAGGAATGGAAAAATAAAGGTGTTGCCTATGTAGAGAATGCCAGAACCAAGCAAAAAATGCCACATTATATTCAATTTTATGATAATTTCATAGAGAATGAAAACAGACTAAATATTAAAAATGCAGTTCAAAACTTGAAAATTCCATATTTAATTATTCATGGATCCAATGATGAAACGGTCTTATTGGTAGAAGCTAATAATTTATGTTCATGGAATCCAAATAATCAAATACTAATAATTGAAAATGCCAATCACACGTTTAACAGTATGCATCCGTGGGATAATGATGGTCTGTCGGATAATTTGGAAACAACCGTAAATGAAACAATACAGTTCATAGGCTCATAAAAAATGAACTGTAGAATAGAAGTGTATTATTTTTTAAAAAGAAAAATACTATTCAATGTTAACCTTACCTTGTATGATACATGAATAATTGTATATAAAAATGTACACCTATTTGAATTAGTTTTAATAAAAAAGAAAGAGTATTTTTGAATGTGTTGTTTCTTGTTTTGCAGGATAACAATAATTAAGAGTCAATTTTATTGGCTCTTTTTTTATCTCAAATTTTTATAGAGTTCAAATCTAGTTGGGTTGTATATTTTTCTTTTTTAATGGCAATATAACTATGCACCTTTCTTATGTCAGAGATAAGGGAAAGTTTGGTTTGAACAAATTTTTCATAAGCATCAATGTCTTCTAGAACTAATTTTACCAAAAAATCAAAATTTCCCGATACTTGATAAGCTTCAACTACTTCCGGGAATTCATTTATTTGTTGAGAAAAATTTTTCAAATAGCTTCTGGTATGGCCTTTCAATGATATTCCAATAAAAATAGTTTGTTTTAACCCAATTTTTCGTTCGTTCAGTAAAGCGGTGTATTTTTCAATATAGCCTTCTTTTTCTAATTTCTTAATTCGCTCAAAAACTGGAGTTGTAGATAAGTTTAGTCGTTGTGCTAATTCTTTATTTGAGATTTTACAATCCTCTTGTAAAAGCTTTAAAATTTTCAAATTGGTTTGATCTAACAGTTTCTTCATTAATGTAATATTTTGTTAAAGGTGAATAAAAATACAATTTTAAAGAATAATATTACAATAAATAGAAATAAAAAGAAAAAATAACTGTTTTTTGCAAATAATATAGTATATACATATATATTATCTGGCATAAGCTTAATTTTGTTCTAAAATGAAAGTTTTGGAAAGTATATTTAAGCCTTATATTATAAAAAAAGACTATGATGGTGGGATTACCAGAAGTGAAATAAGTCATTCTGATTGGAAAGGTACTGTATGGAAGCTTTCGTCAAACGAAAATATTTTGGGGCCGTCGCCTTTAGCGCAAAGGGCGATCATAGATAATATTTCTAATCTCCACGAATATGGATTTAGAGATGATCATAGCTTAAAAGAAGCTATTTGTAATACTGTGACCTACCTGCGTCCTGAAAATATTGTTACCGCCAATAGTGGCATAGAAGTATTAGAACTTATTACAAGAGCCTTCATTCAGCCCGGATCTGAATGTATTATTAGTTCCCCTACCTTCATAGCCTATAAAAATATGATAGAAAATGAAGGGGGAATTACTATTGACATACCATTGAACCAAAAAGACTATACAATTGACATTGAAGGTATATTAGCGGGTATTAACGATAAAACTAGAATAATATTTCTTACCAATCCTAATAACCCTACTGGTACTTATACAAATAAGGAAAGTATAGATCATTTAATGGATAGTCTTCCTGATGATATAGTCGTTGTTTATGACGAAGTATATTATCACTTTGTTGACGCAATTGATTTCCCAAGAGCGATTGATTATATCGAAAAAGGGAAAACCATAATCGGAATTCATAGTTTTTCAAAAGCCTATGGACTTGCAGGGATACGTTTGGGATATGGAATTTCTAACCCGGAGATTAGTGCCTATTTAAACAATATTAAAAGACCGTTCATGATAAATACCTTGTCGATGGTTGCAGGTATTCATGCGTTGAAAGATGTCGACCATTTGAACAAGACCTTAACACTTATAAAATCAGAGAAACAATGGCTCTATAAAAAATTCCAAACTCTTGGGATTAAATATTGGCCGAGTCATACAAATTTTATTTTTTTTGAACCGAAAATAGATCTTGATCTATTTATAAATAAAATGCTTCATCAAGGAATAATGATCCGGCCCTGTCAAAAATTTGGTGCCCCTAATGGAGCGAGAGTAACTATCGGAACCAGAGAAGCCAATACAGCTTTTATTCATGCTCTCGAAACTATTTACTAATTAAATCAGACAACAATGCCCAGATATCATCAATTAGGAAAAATACCGCAAAAAAGACACATAACTTTTGAAAATCCTGAAGGTGGATTATATCAAGAAGAACTTTTCGGGACTGCAGGGTTTTCCGGAATATCGTCTTTGTTGTATCATATATATCCTCCAACGGTAGTATCTGAAATTAAAAATAAGGGCTCAGTTGCACCCAAAATTGCGATAGAAAAAAATATGAAAGCATTAAGTTTTAAAGGGTTTTCATTGAGCCCTGAACAAGACTTTTTAGATAGTAGAAAAACCTTATTTGTAAATAACGATTTGCAAATTGGTTTGGCTGCACCAAAATCATTTTCCAAAGATTATTTTTATAAGAATGGAGATGCTGATGAATTATTGTTTATTCATGTGGGCTCTGGTATTTTACGAACCAATTATGGAAATATACCTTTTAAATATGGTGATTATCTGATCATTCCTAAAGGCACAATTTACCAAATAGATTTTGATACCGAAGATAACAGAATATTATATGTAGAATCTTTTCATCCAATTTTTACTCCGAAAAGATATCGCAATAACTTTGGGCAGCTCCTGGAAAACTCACCGTTTTGTGAACGTGATATGCGACTTCCACAAAATCTAGAACCCCATAATGAAACAGGAAGGTTTTTAGTGAAAATTAAAAAGCAAGGAGTGATGTGGGAATATACCTATGGTAATCATCCTTTTGATGTTGTTGGTTGGGATGGATTTAATTATCCTTATGTTTTCTCCATCCACGATTTCGAACCGATCACCGGAAGAATTCACATGCCTCCACCAATACATCAAACCTGGGAATCACAGGGATTTGTAGTTTGTAGTTTTGTGCCGAGATTATATGATTATCACCCTAAAGCAATTCCTGCACCTTATCATCACAGCAATATTGATTCCGAAGAATTACTCTACTATGTAGATGGAGATTTTATGAGTCGAAATAATATTGAAAAAGGACAAATTACTTTACATCCGGGAGGTGTACCACATGGTCCGCATCCAGGAGCAATAGAACGAAGTGTTGGGAAAAAAGAAACCGGAGAGTTGGCTGTCATGATTGACCCTTTTAAACCGATGTCAATAACAGAAGAAGCATTAAAACTGCAAGTAGAAGATTATCACAAATCTTGGATCATTTAATAACCAATTAAAATAAGAAAATGTCAACAGAAATAAAAAATTTAGAAAACATTCAAAACGTAACTTACGGATTGAAGAAATTATTTGATAGCGCTGAGGATTTCCTTCCCTTGTTGGGAACAGATTATGTTGAGTTATATGTGGGGAACGCAAAACAATCAGCACATTTTTATAAAACTGCATTTGGATTTCAGTCGGAGGCATATGCCGGTTTGGAAACTGGGATGAAAGACCGTGTGTCGTATGTATTAAAGCAAGATAAAATTCGATTAGTATTAACTTCTCCAATGGAAGAAGGAGGAGAATTAAACGAACATATTAATAAACATGGTGATGGTGTCAAAGTGGTGGCACTATGGGTAGATGATGCTACAAAAGCATGGGAAGAAACTACAAAACGAGGAGCAAAATCTTATTTTGAACCAAGAGTTGAAAAAGATGATAATGGAGAAGTCGTTCGATCTGGAATTCATACCTACGGAGAAACAGTACATATATTCGTCGAGCGTAAAAACTACAACGGTGTATTCTTGCCAGGGTACAGAAAATGGGAATCTCATTACAATCCCGAACCGGTTGGATTGCGTTATATTGATCATATGGTGGGGAATGTTGATTGGGGAGAGATGGATAAATGGTGTGAGTTTTATGACAAAGTTTTGGGATTTGCACAAATCGTTTCATTTGATGATAATGACATTTCAACAGATTTTACGGCATTAATGAGTAAGGTGATGAGCAATGGTAACGGACGAATAAAATTTCCTATCAATGAACCTGCTGATGGAAAAAAGAAGTCGCAAATAGAAGAGTATATAGATTATTATAATGGACCCGGAGTTCAACATATAGCCGTTGCAACAGATAATATTGTTGAAACGGTTACTGCGATGAGAGATAGAGGTGTGGAATTTTTATATGTTCCTGAAAATTATTATGATGATTTATTGGAACGCGTTGGTAAAATTGACGAAAGTGTAGAGGTACTTAAAAAACACGGAATTTTAATTGACAGGGATGAAGAAGGTTATTTGTTGCAATTATTTACAAAACCGGTTGTTGACCGACCCACGATGTTTTTTGAAATAATTCAACGAAAAGGAGCTATGTCATTTGGAAAAGGTAACTTTAAAGCTCTGTTTGAGGCGATAGAACGAGAACAGGAAAATCGAGGAACGCTTTAATTAATTTAATATCTTTAAAATCATATATGAAAACTTGGGTGCTTATTCCTGAAAATTCAGATTTCTCTATAAATAATGTTCCTTTTGGGATTTTCTCCACTCCATCAATCCAACCCAGGGTTGGTGCTGCCATCGGTGATCAGGTCATTGATCTGGTAATGGTTAACAGATTGGGTATTTTTGAACAACTCGACATTGATGAAGGTGTTTTTGCAAATAAGTTCCTAAATAGTTTTATAGGACTCGGTAAAACGAAGACCTCCAAAGTACGAGGATTAATTCAAAGAGAACTTTCATCAGAGACATCAGTCTTACGAAATGTTAGTGGCATTTTTTTACCTCAATCTGAGGTAAAAATGCATCTGCCAGTGGATATTGGTGATTATACCGATTTTTATTCTAGTATAGAACACGCCACTAATGTTGGCATGATGTTCCGTGACCCGGAAAATGCTCTTTTGCCTAATTGGAAACATTTGCCTGTTGGATACCATGGAAGGGCATCTTCTATAGTTCTAAGTGATCAAAAAATATATCGCCCAAAAGGACAAGTATTATTACCAAAT
>DAOUPU010000080.1 GCA_030625995.1 Flavobacteriaceae bacterium | reverse complement strand
AGTCTGGACTGGCATTTATTACAATATAAACCTCATAAGGGGATGCAGTCTTTTGTTAGAGATCTGAATAATTTATATAGAACTACACCTGCTTTATACGAGAAAGCATTTGGCAATGAAGGGTTTGAATGGATTAATTACACTGATAACGAAAGCTCTGTGATTACCTTTATTCGAAAGGGGCACGATGAAATTAATGATATTATAGTTGCCTGTAATTTTTCGTTTATTAACAGGGATGATTACAGAATTGGGCTTCCGAGAAAAGGACATTTAAAACAAATTCTGAATAGCGATTTTAAAAAATATTATGGTGGGGGAATGAGTAACTCTAAAGATATCAAAATCGAGAAAAAACAATGGGACGATAGAGATTATTCTGCGAAAGTATTATTACCACCACTTGGTATTGTAGTTTTTAAAATAAAGTAAAATGAGGTTATTTTAAAAATTTGACTTTTTTGTTGAATTTTTCTGATTTATTTAATGACTTTTTTGATAAATAAACACGTGGAATAATTATAAAATTCAGTAGGTTTACACTCATTTTTTAAGAGTGACTTATGATATTGAATACCGAATTAGAATACAAGGGAAACCTCTTCCCCTCAAAAATAATTTCCTATAAAAAAATTGTCGATTCCTTATACTTTACAACGGAGAATAATGTTGTTTTACAGCTCACTATCCAAAGAGGTAGTGTGTTGCGATTTAGATATACGACAACCGCCATTTTTGAAAAGGATTTTTCTTATGCTATAACAAAGTATGCCAGTAGAGGATTTAACCATCTGGAGATTTCTGAAGATAAAGATTATTATAGCGTTGCTACATCCAAGTTAATTTGTAAAATTTCGAAATTGGATATGCGTATATCGATCTACGATGTACTTGACAATGCACTTATTTGTGAAGATGAACTTGGTTTTCATTGGGAAGAAAGCCATGAGTTTGGAGGGAATATTGTAAAGATGACAAAAACATCCCAAAATGGCGAGAGTTATTATGGGCTGGGAGATAAACCCGTTCATGTTAACTTGAAAGGGAAAAGTTATGAAAATTGGGTAACGGATACCTATGCCTATGGGAAGGATTCCGATCCCTTATATAAGGCAATTCCATTTTATATTGGTTTGCATCATAAAAAAGCCTATGGCATCTTTTTTGACAATAGTTTCCGGTCCAATTTTGATTTTTGTCATGAACGAAGAAATATTACAAGTTTTTGGGCACAGGGAGGTGAAATGAACTACTATTTTATCTATGGTCCTCAAATGTCAGATGTGGTTGCTAATTATACGGATCTAACCGGAAAGCCCCATGAATTACCTGCATTATGGACATTGGGATATCATCAGTGTAAGTGGAGTTACTATCCTGAATCTAATGTAAAAGAGGTTGCAAAGAAATTCAGAGACTTAAAAATACCCTGTGATGCCCTATATCTGGACATTGATTATATGGAAGGATTCAGATGTTTTACCTGGAATAAAGAATACTTTCCAAATCCGAAGAAGATGGTTAAGGAATTGGCGGATGATGGATTTAAAACCGTAGCTATCATTGATCCTGGAATTAAAATTGACATGAATTATGATATTTTTAAGGAGGGCTTGGAGAAAGATTATTTTTGTAAACGAGCAGATGGCCCCTATATGAAAGGAAAAGTGTGGCCAGGAGAATGTTATTTTCCTGATTTCACCAACCCTGAAGTTCGCGAATGGTGGTCTGGCCTGTTTAAGGAATTGGTAGAAGATATTGGAGTAAAAGGTGTTTGGAACGATATGAATGAACCGGCAGTAATGGACGTTCCGGGTAAAACCTTTCCAAATGATGTAAGACATAATTATGAAGGTAATTATTGTAGTCACAGAAAGGCACATAATGTTTACGGCATGCAAATGGCGCGAGCTACTTATCAGGGTTTAAAGAAATTTTCGTATCCAAAAAGACCCTTTGTAATAACCAGAGCGGCCTATTCGGGTACACAGAGATATACTTCTACCTGGACAGGAGATAACGTTGCAACCTGGGAGCATCTCGCCATAGCCAACATTCAGACACAACGTATGTGCATGTCGGGATTCTCATTTGTAGGATCGGACATCGGAGGATTTGCGGAACAACCGGATGGCGAGCTCTATGCACGATGGATACAATTAGGTATCTTTCATCCTTTTTGCAGAACGCACTCCTCAGGGGATCATGGCGATCAGGAACCCTGGTCATTTGATGAGGATGTTCTTGATATTGTTAGAAAGTTTATTGAACTTCGTTATCAGTTGCTCCCTTATATTTACACTGCTTTCTGGAGATATATTAATGAAGGAATACCAATCGTAAAATCTTTGGTGTTATTTGATCAGGAAGATCATCAAACCCATGAAAGAAATGATGAATTTATCTTTGGGGAGAAAATATTAGTTTGCCCAATTCAGGAAGCAAATGCGATGGGTAGAAGAATGTATTTTCCACTGGGAAATTGGTATAATTTATGGAATGGCGAGTTGATAAAAGGGGGAAAAGAAATGAGAGTGGAAGCAGATATTGACAGTATGCCAATTTTTATCAAAGAAGGCGCAATAATTCCTAAATACCCAATACAGCAATATGTTGGTGAAAAAGAGATCGATGAATTAGCCTTAGATGTTTATTATAAAAATGGGAAAGAAAAAAGTGAATTGTATGAAGATGCAAATGATGGATATGACTACAAAAAAGGAAGGTATAGTCTGCGAAGTTTTAAATTAATTGGGAAAACCAATAAGTTAAGTATACAACAACACAAACATGGAAAGTATACGACAAGCTACGAGAATTTTAAAATAAAATTACATGGTTTTCCGTTTAAAGTATCAAAAATATATGTTGATAATGAGGAGTTTAAATTTGAAGATTTAAAAGTAAATGGCGATAATATTATAAATATATCAAAGGAGTTTACCAATTTAAATATTGTTGGTGAATAATTTGATTTCTTCCTGTTTGATTCGAGTTGGAATTTTGACTTTATTTGTTTTCTAAATAAGAAACTAGCCAGGTTTTTAGGCAGGCGAATTGAGTAATTAATGTTATGTTTGAGGCTTCGATAATTTTAATTTAGAAAAGATGACAATTAGTAAATATAATAAATGGTATCATCCATACAAACCTGCAAAAGAATTTGATAAAAGAGCTGCTTATTTCAGCATGGAATTTGGGATTCATCAGGCTTTAAAGATCTATTCAGGTGGATTAGGATTTTTGGCAGGATCACATATGCGCTCTGGTTTTGAATTGAAACAAAATATGATAGGCATAGGAATGTTATGGAAATATGGCTATTATGATCAGGGTAGAAATGAAGATCAGACACTTCGTGTAAATTTTATTGAGAAACATTATAATTTTTTAGAATATACAGGTATTGAGGTTGACGTAAAATTACATGACAATCCTTCTGTTAAGGTTCGTGCTTATGTACTAAAACCAGAAATATTTGGTACAGTTCCGTTGTATTTATTATCAACAGATTTTGATGGCAATGATTTTATTTCAAGAACAATAACAGATCATCTTTATGATGCAAACGAATTAACTCGTATCTCTCAGAGTATTGTATTGGGTATAGGCGGTGCAAAGGTTGTTGAAGCGCTTGGCGGTGCAGACATATATCACCTTAATGAGGGCCATGCTTTGCCTGCTTTTTATTATTTACGTGATCAAGGCGTGAAAAAGAACCAGATGGTATTTACAACACATACACCTGAGAAGGCAGGTAATGAAGAGAGAGATGCCAAACACTTAAATCGTTGTGGATTTTTTGGAAGAAGACTAAGTGAAGAAGATCTTTCAAAAGAAATGGTTAATGATGGTATGATCAACTATACGGTTTCTGCACTAAAAATGGCTAAAAAAGCCAATGCGGTTTCAAAACTCCACGCTAATGTTGCTAATGACATGTGGAAAGGTTATAAAGATATTTGTAAGATCATTCCCATTACTAATGCACAGAACCAAAAGTCTTGGCAGGACGGGGAAATTAAAAAGATCTGGAAAAAAAGAAATGTAAAAGCGTTTAGAGAAAGAAAATTTGAACTAAAGAGAAAACTTTTTGATGAAGTTTCAAATCAAACTGTAAAGATCTTTGATCCTAATGTATTTACAATTGTGTGGGCAAGGAGGTTTGCAGGTTATAAAAGAGCAGATCTTTTGCTATATGATATGGAACGATTTGAAAGGCTAATCACAAATGAGAAATATCCGGTACAGATCATTTGGGCAGGAAAACCTTACCCATATGATTATTATGCAATAGATATTTTTAATCATCTGGTTAATATGACAAAATACAGATCTAATCTTGCAGTTTTAATAGGTTATGAAATTGATCTTTCCAGAAAAATGAAGACAGGATCTGACATTTGGTTAAATACTCCTAGAATTACCAGAGAGGCATCCGGTACAAGTGGCATGACTGCAGCAATGAATGGTTCAGTAAATGTTTCTATAAATGACGGATGGATCCCGGAATTTGCTAAAAACGGAGAAAATAGTTTTGTATTACCTGAGCTGGATCATAAGTTACCGGTATGGGAACAAGATAAAATTGATGCTGATAATTTGTATGAGGTATTGGAGAATAAGGTTTTACCTACATTCTATGACAAACCAAAGGAATGGTCAGAAATTGTATTCAATGGTATGGACGACGTTATTCCTGAATTTACGAGTAACAGAATGGCTACGCAGTATTATAAAGAGCTTTTCAAATAATTTTCAAAGTAAAGGAAATTGAAAATAATGCGGGTATAAGCTCGCATTTTTTTGTATAAAAGAATAAGCCATTTTTATTTTATATCTGCCGTTTGTTTTTTAAATTTCCAGTATCCTAATACATTTTATTTGAGTAGTATGAATAGAAGAAAAACGGTAGTTTATCAGGTATTTCCCAGATTGTTCGGAAATACCAATACCCGCAATAAACCCTGGGGTACCATGATAGAGAATGGTGTAGGAAAATTCAATGATTTTACGGAGAACGCACTTCAAGAAATTAGGAGTTTAGGGGTAACCCATATCTGGTATACCGGAGTTTTGCATCATGCAACAATTACAGATTATACCAAATATGGCATATCTTATGATCATCCTGATATTGTAAAAGGAAGAGCAGGTTCGCCTTATGCTGTGAAGGATTATTATCAGGTAGATCCTGACTTGGCGGTGGATCCTTTAAAACGGATGGAAGAATTTGAGGCGCTTATCGAACGTACCCATTCAGCCGGGATGAAAGTTTTAATAGATATTGTACCAAATCATGTGGCCCGAAAATATGAGGGGTTGAATAACCCGCAAGGAACCAGTGATTTTGGCGCTAATGATGAAAAGGATTTTGTTTATAAAAAGAATAATAATTTTTACTATGTCGTTGGTCAAAAATTTAAAGTTCCGGAATGGAGAGATGGATATTTACCTTTAGGGGGAGAGAATATTTATGATTTTGGTGCATACGAAGAATTTCCGGTAAAATGGACAGGGAATGGTTCCCGGTTGGCTAAACCAGATTATTCCGATTGGTATGAAACGGTAAGGATCAACTATGGAATTATGCCTGATGGATCAAAAGACTTTGATGAATTGCCGGAAGGTTTTGATAAAAAGACCGTTGCGGAACATGCTGAGTTTTGGAAAGGTAAGGAACTTCCTGATTCATGGATAAAATTTAAAGATATTGCCTTGTTTTGGTTGGCAAAAGGAGTAGATGGCTTTAGGTATGACATGGCAGAAATGGTACCGGTTGAATTTTGGAGTTATATGAATTCCTCTATAAAAATGAAAAATCCGGAAGCATTTCTTTTGGCTGAGGTTTATAATCCTGACTTATATCGACCATACATTTATCTTGGTAAAATGGATTATCTCTATGATAAAGTTGCATTTTACGATTCAATAAAACATATTGTTAAGGGGTATGGCTGGACAGATCATATTCCAAAAGTACAGGAAGAGATGGCTGATATAGAGCATCATATGCTTCATTTTTTAGAGAATCATGATGAACAACGTATTGCATGTGATGATTTTGCGGGTTTTCCGGAGAATGGCAAGCCTGCAATGGTAGTTTCTGCAACCATAAGTACTTCACCAACCATGATTTACTTCGGGCAGGAGGTGGGTGAGCCGGCAAATGAAAAAGCCGGATTCGGTTCTCCAGGCCGGACTTCCATATTTGATTATATCGGGGTTCCTAACCATCAACGTTGGTTGAATAACAAAAAATTTGATAGCGGGCAGCTATCTAAAAAAGAAAAAGAATTACGTGAATTTTACCGACATCTGTTGAATTTCACCTTGCAGAGCAGTGCTTTAATGGGAGCCTATCAGGAGATTCATTATTTCAATCGTGAACATACAGAGAATTATAACCACAGGGTATTCTCATTTGTACGATGGTCGGCTGATGAAAAATTGATTGTAGTTTCTAATTTTGATAAGGAAGAGGTACATGAGTTTGAATTAAAAGTTCCTGACACCACCATCGCAGAATGGGGTTTAGAAGACGGTAATTATCCTCTGAAAGATCAACTTTATAATAAAATTACCGTTAATTTAAAAGTAGAAAACGGCAGGGGCAACGTAGTTTTAATAATGGAACCTTTGGTGTCCTTGATCTTAGCATTGGAAAATTTATAAAAAGAGACTGTCTGAAAAGATCAAAAGCATGTCATTTTGAGCGTAGTCGAAAAATCTTTTCTTTGTAAACCAAAGATTTAGATTTCTCCATTTCAGTCGAAATGACGTTATGAATTATTTTCGCACAGCCTCTTCCGCATAAGATAATAAAGGAACTACTAATCTTCTGAGTTTTCTTTTTTCTCAAGAAAGGCATTACCCACTAAAAATGCGCCGGCGAATAAAAATATCATAGAAGGGAAGGCCACTTCTTCATCTAACATTGTATAGGTAGATATTATCGAACCCATTAAAATTCCGATTACAATACCTAAGGCTAACATGCCAATTTTCAAGGTTAAATTTCTAAAGCTTTTCTTTTTAGTTGCAAATAGTGAGGCATCGGCTCCTTTTTCTATTAGAGCCATGCGTTCTTTGTTCCTGGTACTTATCCACACAAAAAATATTCCGAATATCGAAGAGAATACTATTAAAGGGATTAAAATTGCTTCTGCGTTCATAATTTAAATTTTTAAGATTTCTATGTTTTTGCCTATTATGACGATTGATCTTAGAATTGGGTTACATATTTTGCTAAAAATAATTCTCCTGCAAGGTCTTTGAGACCTTGTAGGTATTTCTCGTTTTCGACAAAGCCTTTACTGTAGTTAAATATTATTTGTATAGTTCTCAACTTAAAAATGCCCGATCAGGAATTGGGTTATATATTTTGCTAAAAAAAAATTCTCCGTCAAGGTCTCAAAGACTTGAAAAATCATTAGTTTTCTTACAGGGACCAATTACCTTGTTGTAGGTCTGCGATTATCAGCGTAATCTGCGAGAAAAACTAATAAAGACCGGGCACTTATCTGAGAAGTTCAATATGTTTGTCTGAGAGGACAAATTATAAGAAATCCAAAACTTAAATATTTTGTACTAACTTGTAACCTTTAAATTAATTCTGGCGTCATACAGCAATAATGGATAGAAAATCGGATCAGGTCTATATTGATAGAGTTTTACAAGGTGATACTAATGCCTTTGCTTATTTAGTAGATAAGTATAAGAACCTGACCTATACTGTTGCCATGAAAATTGTAAGGAACCATGAAGATGCAGAAGAAGTTGCTCAGGACAGTTTTATAAAGGCATATTCTCAATTACATACTTTTAAAGGAGAATCGAAATTTTCGACTTGGTTATATACAATAGTTTATAGAAACTCGATCACAAAGATCCGGAAGAAAAAAATAACAACGACTAATATAGATTCTTATATAATCGAAAATCAAAAATCTGATTATGATTTTCCTCAAATCGAGGCAATAAAGAATGGCGAACAGAAGAAATATATTAAGGAGGCGATAGATAATTTACCGGAGACAGATGCTTTTTTAATTACCTTATATTATTTAGAAGAAAGTTCGGTAGAGGAAATTGAACAAATTACAGGATTAACCAAAACCAATGTCAAAGTAAAACTATTCAGAGCGAGAAAAAAGTTGTTAAATGAATTATCTTTGTTATTGAAAGATGAATTAAAAGAAATAGTATAATGAAGGATAAGGATAAAAATATAGATAATTTCATCAAACAAAACCTGGATATTCAAGAGCCTTCTAAGGACTTTTCAGGAAATGTGATGGAACAGATCTATGCTTTAGATCTTAAAAAAGACAAAGCTTTGTCTTCCTTAATGCAAAAACATGTTCTTGAAGAACCATCTATTAACTTTACTTCCAGGTTGATGGCTTCTATTGAGCAACGATCCAAGATAACTGCATACAAGCCGGTGATTAGTAAGAAAGTATGGTTTTTGATTTCTTCTGTGGTTGTATTTATTTTTGTTTACACCTTCTTAAAATTAGATTTCACTGCTACAGAACATGTTTATTTAGAAAGTTTGCAAGGCAAGTTAAGTAATTTGTTTGTCTTTGAATATGAATATCCGAGCATGGATATATCCCCAATATTTGGATTAGGTATTTTTGCTTTAAGTTCTCTCTTATTTTTGGATTATTTTATCAGAAACAGGAAACTTGCCTAATAAGATCTCCCCTTTTTTAGCTTTAATCATTAGTCTTTATCACAGTGTTTATCAATGAATAAAAAGAAAGCGAAAATTTTTTCAAAATCGTTTGCAAGAACTTTAAAAACAATTATATTTGCACACCCAAAACAGGAATTATTTTTTTTCACAAGAAGAAAAATCAATTAAATTCCTTCTCACCTGCCTGCCGGCAGGCAGGGCTCAGAACTGAGCTGTGAAATCATCGGCAGGAAGTAAGTTGAGAAGGTCAGAAAAGACTGAAAATTAATTAAATTCCTCCTTAGCTCAGTTGGTTAGAGCATCTGACTGTTAATCAGAGGGCCCTTGGTTCGAGTCCAAGAGGAGGAGCAAAAAAGAAGAGTTGCACGCAAGTGTGACTCTTTTTTTATTCTTAGAATCCAAATTACAAGGACCAAATTTCAACTAACCATTTGTTAAATTGATAGAATTCCCCTCTTCAGAGGGGTTAGGGGTGTGTTCAATGTGTGTTTTCCAATTCACAATCAAGAAATTAGAATTCTTCACGTAATATCTTCAATCCGCCAACATTGACAACTTTTTTTGCTACATAAGGTTACAAAAACGGTTACACCTAAATCCTAAAAGGTTACACATCTAATTATTCACTTAAACCCATTTATTATGATTAAAATTAATATTAGATTCATTCTTTTAATAAATAGGCTTAATGCTGAAAATAAAGCTCCTATAATTTGTAGGCTAACCTATTTAAAAAGAAGAAAACAATTCTCGACAGGTTTGTATATCAACTCGAATTATTGGAAAAGGAAGGAACAAAGAGTTATAGAAGAATTTGAAAATTCCGAATATGTTTGACGTCAGCAAAAAGTGAACTTTATTGTAACAGGCGTTTATACGAGACGTTAAAACTATCAAAGATGCAATTCCACTTAACCTATGCTATTTTATATCTACAAAGGGGTATGAAATTACATCTCCATAGGGCTGAACATCAAACAACTCAATTCCTTGAGGAATAGCAAATACATCATCTTTTGTTAAGGGAGTTACATTTTCTATATGAGAAATGGCAATATCAGCACTATCACGTGTAGAAGTAATTACTGTTCTAATATCAATTCGGGCAGCTTCTGAGGCAGTTTTTGGAAAAACTTGTAACCATTTGATTTGATTAAATGATCCACTTCGCATTGTCCATGGTTTATCATCATCATTTGGTCTTGGACTAGCTCCCCAACTTCCTTCACCTATATACATGGTCCCATTCTTGTCATCTCTAATAAACCCTTGAAAC
>DAOUPU010000133.1 GCA_030625995.1 Flavobacteriaceae bacterium | reverse complement strand
ATATTAATATGTTAATTGAATAAATTATGAATGATCAACTAGATCAACCCTCTGTATTTCCTTATAAACCATTCGATGGCCAAAGATACTATAATTATACCTAAAAGCCATTTCCAATCAATCAAAGAAATGGGAATAATTTTTTCTTTTTGAACTGGTATCAATTTATTGTTGTTCCTAAGAACATCGACAAATTTTTCAAACTGTGAGGGGTAGAATATTTCTCCTTTGGAATTAAGAGCTAACGTTCTCAGATCAGATACGTTTGAATGCGTAACTTCTTGTTCTAATGAATATTCAATAATAGAGAATTCCCCTTCTCTCTTTGCATTATTTTGTTGATCAACAACTACAAATTTATAATTACCACTTTTTAACGCTCCTAGATTAACTTCGAAATGGTTTCCATTTGTATAAAAGGGTATTTTAGCAGAGGTATTCCCTATTTGAATGTATAGCTCGGCGTTATCATTAAAATTGAAATTGGCATCATAAGCTCTTGCTATAATTTTCACTTCTTCATCAGAATAGTAAAAGGTTTTAAACTCCAATTCAATGGCATTCAATTGTTTTACGATTGTCAGATATTGAATAATGCTACTTAAGAAATCATCGAATTTTTGAAAGGATTTTTCCAATAGGTAACTGTGTGATCTCCATTTCCAAATATTTTCACCAATCAGGACACTAACTCTTTGACCTGAAGCGTTGAAAGTTGCTAATAATGGTTCCTTCGTGACCACTCCGTTAATAAATTGAGTTAAAATGGATTCATTTGGAACAGAGATCTTTAAATCTCCAAAATATCCCTCGATGGCCGGAAATTCCTCAAAACCAATATCATTTACATGAAAGATGTTGAAATTTTTATTGTAATTCGGATAGTATTTTTCAATAAGAGGGCTAAAGTTATAACTTAAAAACTCCTGATTATTATTGATAAAATTCCAATCTGTAGACAAGCCTCCAACGAGTAAATAATTGGCCTTTCTATCTTTTACTAATTCAAAAATACTTTGAAATTTATTATTTGGTTGATACAGAATAAAAGCACTGTAATCCAATTCAGTTTTGTTTATTGAATTAACATTCAGCAGTTCAACCTTCCTCTGTTTATTGCTTTCAATCGATTTTTTGAACATTCCAATATCCGGATGCATAATATCGTAAACAAGAGCAATTGTGGTTTGCTCATCAATCACTTCAATACTAAAGTTTTTGATGTTATTTATAATATTCTTTTCCTTGTCGAATGGTGCTATTCGCGCTTTGTACAAATGTTTACCCACGGTATTCGCCGGTAAATTGAATTCCAGATGAACATTATTTTTATCAGGAGTAAACTCAATGGATTGCTTGTAAATAATTCTACCTTGACTTTCAACAGTGAACTTTGTATGAAGGTTATTATTTCCATTATAATGAATAAATACTTCAACAGGGAAATTATTATTTAAGAAAGAATAAGCATTTATATTTACCTGATCGATCTTTAAATCAGCTAATTGCATGGTGTCACCTACAATGAATGGGTAAATTTCCTGATTGGATTGAAAATATTTATAAGCACTTCCGAAGGTCTGATTACCATCAGTGATGAGTACGATGGGAGCTATTTGCTGATTTCCCAACTTGTTTAATAACTCTAATACTTCAGAAACATTAGTTCTGCTCTCATCAAAATTAAGTTTATCACCACTTTTTGTAAACGACCCAAATGTAAAATATTTAACATCAAACCATTTATTGATCTCTTCACTATTTCTGATCTCATTCGTTAATGTCAACACTGTTGCATCTTCCTTTGAATATGAAATAGAAGATGAATTGTCAATCGCAATAAATAAAGTAGGTTTTATTAATTCGAGTATCTTCCTTTCAAATTTTGGATTGATCAAAAGAATCAACAATCCAAAAATACTGACGCTTCGTAAAAAAAACAACAGATATATTTCTTTAATACTGCTTCTTCTAAAAAAATAATGAAAATAAGAGATAGACAACGCAATTACAAGAGCAAGTACAACAAGTGCCACTGTTATGGTATCCATTAATTTAGTTTAAATAGTGTTTGTCCATAATGTCCGATTTCTTCGTTATACTCGTATTTAAGATTAATCATTTACAAAAGTAAACTCCTAATCTTAAATGACTTCGCAAGCCCTGCCTTTGCCGGCAGGCAGGCTCAAACTCGAACATTCTGAACTAAACACTTACTTTATGGACAGACACTAAATAAGCTATTAGGTCAGCATACCGCCATCCACATTGATTGTTTGCCCCGTAATATAGGAGGACAAGTTAGAAGCCAGGAATATACAGGCATTAGCCACATCTTCCGGTGTACCGCCACGTTTTAAAGGGATATCATTTCGCCATTGTTCGACAGTTTTTTCATCCAATTTTGCAGTCATTTCTGTTTCAATAAACCCCGGGGCAATGGCATTACATCTAATATTTCTAGAACCTAGTTCTAAGGCAACAGATTTAGTAAATCCAAGTATCCCTGCTTTAGATGCAGCATAATTAGTTTGACCTGCATTTCCTTTGACACCAACCACAGAACTCATATTAATTATTGATCCTTCCCTTTGTTTCATCATTGGCCGGATCACTGCTTTTGTTAAATTGAATACAGACTTTAAGTTTACTTCAATCACTTGGTCAAAATCCGCTTCTGAAATTCTCATCAATAAATTATCTTTGGTAATCCCTGCATTATTGATCAATATCTGTAATGACCCAAAATCCTCCAGTACGTCTTTGATCAATTCCTGTGCGGCATCAAAATCAGCGGCATTAGACTGGTATCCTTTAGCCTTGATTCCAAATGATTCTAACTCTTTCTCTAATTCTTTCGCAGCTTCAACAGAAGCATTAAATGTAAATGCAACATTAGCACCTTGTTTTGCAAATTCTGTCGCAATACCTTTACCTATTCCACGGGAAGCCCCGGTGATCAAAGCTGTTTTATTTTCGAGTAATTTCATAATATATTAAGTGATTTTGAAAATCAAAGATAATAATTAGTTATTGAGTTTTGTTATTTTAGAATTAAAAGAAAAAACCTCACCAATATTTTACAGTGAGGTCGATCAATAATTTTGAAATTTATTGTTTTACGTCAAGTTCCTTGTAGTTAAAGAGGTAATCAATATCCATTTCATTAACTGTGCCCAATTTTTCTAAGGCTTTCATATCCAGGTCTTTTTTGTTACCAATAACGGAAACCGAATAGTCCTGTCCTTTAACATTATTTGAGAAAAAATCACTTATGTCTTGCATTGTCATATTTTGGATTGTTTCGTACATTTCTTGACGATTATCATAATCAATACCTCTTTTTAACAATCTTTCATAATTCCAAAAAATATTGGACTTCGTAATTCTTTGCGCTGCAATTTTCTTTAAAGCCGCAACTTTTGCTGCTTCAAATTGTTGCTCTGCCACCGGCATATTATTCATTAAATTTAGCATGGCATTAACTGCTTCCGGCACTTTATTGGCTTGCGTACCAATATATGCAAACACCAAATCATCCTTTCCTTTTTTACTTGCCGACTGATAAGCAGCGGCTGCTGCGTAGGCCAAGGACTTTGATTCTCTTATGTCTTGCCATACTATTGAAGACATTCCCAATCCAAAGTATGAATTGAAAACGCTTGCCGTAGCCATTTTTTCAGGATCAAACTCCTGACCTTTTGCAATAAACCACATTTCAGATTGTACCATATCGAAATCAACAAAATACACCTCGTTTCCAGTTGGTAGCTGCTTATATTCTTTAGCCTTTGGGTAATCCTTAAATTTCTCTGGCACCTGATGATGTTTGTTTAATGCCACAGTCGCTTCATTGACATCTTTACCATAATAAAAGATCCGGTGTTTAAAATTACTTAGATCCTTAATTATATCAACTAATTCAGACGGATTCATTTTATGCAATTCATCAGCATTATAAATATCCCTTAATCGAGAATTTTCGCCATATTGTGCATAACTATTTAGTCCTCCTCTGAGAATATTGTCTTTCTCGGTTTTGCCATCTGCTCTTGATTTTAAAATACTTTCAACATATTTATCGTATGCTTCTTGATCAACCAATGCATTAGCCATTAAATGTTCCAACAATTCCAATCCTTTACCTAAATTTTCCTGCAGTCCTGAAATTGAAACATAAGAACGATCACTACCTGTATTAACACTATAACTTACACCTAACTTATAGAACTCCTTGGCTAATTCTTCCGCAGAATATTTATCTGTGCCTAAATATTGTAAATAATTGACTGCTAAAGGTAATTTTTTGTCGTTGTCCTTACCCATGTCAAAAATTACGTTCAAATTAAATAAGTCGTTATTCTGATTCTTAATATATGATAATACGATTCCATTGTCCAAATTTCTCTTTTGAATTTCTTTTTTATAATCTATAAATACAGGTTGTAATTCTTCTGATTCGACTGACATGAACTCCTTTAAAAATGCAGACTGAGCTTCCCGATCTATTTGGATTGGAGTAATACCAGGATTTTTAACCTTAACTATACTCTCATCAACACCTTGCCTTTTATAAACAATCACATAATTATCACTGAAAAATTTATTCGCAAAAGCAACTAGATCATCTTTCGTTATTTTCTTTAAATCGTCTAAAAATTCTATTTTATCAATCCAAATCTCATTATGGATGAATGTGCTATAATACAAAGATGCTAAATTGGTTATACTCTCATATTCTTTTATTTGGCTCAATTTTAAATCATTTACAACGGCGTCAATCATCCAATCTTCAAATTCACCATTTTTAATTTTTCCAACCTGCTCTAAGATCAAATCCTTTACTTCATCCAAAGTTTGACCTTCCTTAGGCCATGCGTCAAATGCCAATAAGCCATAATCATTTAACTGATAAGACCAGGCTGTAGCACTTTGAACTAATTTTTTTTGATTCAGGTTTAAATCTATCAATCCTGCACTACTATTAGTTAGTAACATTTCCATCAACACAATATATTTTTCGTCCCCGCTTCCAATTCCATTGGATCTGAATCCAAATGAAATATTTTCACTGGTTGGTCCAAATACTTCTTTTACAGTAACACCTATTATTGGTTCTTCTTTTGGTAATACGGGATGTTCAACATCTTTTGTTTTTAACTTACCAAATGTCGCATCTACCATTTTTATAGTTTTGTCAAACTCTAAATCTCCTACTAGTACAACCGCCATATTATTCGGCACATAGTATTTATCAAAATAGTTATTAATTTGCACCATAGAAGGGTTCTTCAAATGTTCAGATATTCCTATTGTCGTTTGCTGCCCGTAGGGATGTGTAGGAAATAAGCCATCCATTAGAGCAAAAAATGTTTTTGCAGGGTCATTATCCATATTTCTGTTAAACTCCTCGTAAACCACCTCTAATTCTGTGTGGAATAATCGCAAAACTAACTGACTGAATTTTTCGCTTTCTAATGTTAAAAACTTTTTTAATTCGTTTGCAGGAATCTTATTTTGATATACGGTTTCTTCAGCCGAAGTATGTGCATTTGTGCCAGTCGCTCCTAACGAACTTACCATTCTATCGTATTCATTTGCAATGGCGTATTGTGAGGCTATGTACGAAACACTGTCAATTTTACGGTAAAGACCTTCTTTTTTATTAGGATCTTCTTCAACCTTATGTTGTTCATATAAATCAGAAATTTGAGCGATGTATTCCTTTTCAACTTCCCAATTTGCCGTTCCATATACGTCAGATCCTTTAAATACCATGTGCTCTAAATAATGTGCTAATCCTGTACTCTCCTTAGGGTCATAGCTCGAACCCGCTCTAACTGCAACATAAGTTTGTATTTTAGGTTCGTCATTGTTCTTGCTTAAATAAACTTTAAGTCCATTTTCTAAAGTATAGACCCTTAATCCCGTAGGATCATTAGTAATTGTTTCATAATGATATCCATTGTTATCCGTGTGCTGTTCAGCAACATAAACATTGCTTTTTTGATCAGAGCTATTACAGCTTATAAAAAAAATGGTTAAAAAACCGGCAAGTAAAATTTTATATTTTTTCATGAGAATATATTAATTAAGTGTGAGGGAAAAGCCCGCTCTCAAATATATTAAAGAACTTAGATTAATAAAAGTTAAGAACTTACTATTAAGATAAATTTAACAACTTTAAATAAATGTCGTAACTTTAACACATTCAATTAATTACTAACTAAAAATTAATTATTATGAGAAAAATAGTTCTACTATTGCTATGTACGATTGTACTTTCCTGTCAAAGTCCCAAAAAAGAGACCGTCAGTACAATTGAGCCTCCTCCAAAAATTTCGGTAGAAGATTTTTTTAAGAATGCAGAAAAGAGAACATTCAGGTTATCTCCAGATGGGGAGTATATTTCATATATGGCACCCTATAAAAGTAGAATGAACATTTATGTAAGAAAATTTGACAGTGATTCAGCGGTTAGAGTTACAAGTGCGGTAGATCGTGGAATCTATGGATATTACTGGGCAAGTAATGATAAATTAGTATATGTTCGTGATAAAGGGGGTAATGAGAACAATCATATTTTTTCAGTAAATAAAGATGGAACGGAAGAATTAGAACTGACGCCATTTGAAGGGGTCAAAGCTCAAATAATTGATGATCTTGAAAATAATGAAGATGAGATGATCATAGGCTTAAACAAAAGAAATCCACAAGTTTTTGACCCATATAGAATGAATATCAATACCGGAGAGATGAAATTGTTATACGAAAACCCAGGAAATATAACAGGATGGCAAACAGATCATAAAGGAAACCTTCGTATAGCTACAACAATCAACGGAGTTGATCAAACTATAATGTATAGAGAAAATGAAGAACAACCCTTTAAGGAGGTTATTACTACTAATTTCAAACAAACTTTAGAACCTCAATTCTTTGATTTTGATAACGGACATATAGTTTATGCGGTATCAAATTTAGGCAGAGATAAAGCTGCCAT
>DAOUPU010000079.1 GCA_030625995.1 Flavobacteriaceae bacterium | reverse complement strand
CCTAAATAAGAGTCGTCCAGATCTTTAATAAAATAAAAAATGTCATTTTGCAAATCTTCTATTTCTGTCTCCAATTTAACCACAGTATCTTTTGCCTTCTTTAAAATTACCAAATCCAGATCGATCAGACCTTTAACAGTCATCTCATTAATTTTTCCAACTCGTTTTAATGCTTTCGAAATATTATCAGCACTTTCTTCTATCACTCCATGGATGGAATTACTTTCTGCTCTGTTCAAACTGTCTTCTGCTTTAACAACCTTTATTTTTTTGGTATGTCTAATATAATTTCTAGACAATAATAAAACCGCAAGTAATAGCAGAACAGCTATCATAAAAGGGCCTCCTAATTGTATTAAATAAGCCGCAACACCTGCCGCAATAAATGCACTTATTGCAGTAAAGAACCAACCTCCAATTACATTTAAAACACCTGCAACACGGTATACGGCACTTTCTCTTCCCCAAGCTCTATCCGCCAAGGAAGATCCCATAGCTACCATAAACGTTACATAGGTTGTAGATAACGGTAATTTCATCGAAGTCGCTATTGAAATTAACACGCTGGCCACCATTAAATTTACAGCCGCACGTACCATATCAAAGGCAGGTAACTCATGGGTTTTAGTTTTTGAGAGTTTAATAACAGGCTTTTCAAATTGATGTTCTATTTTGTCTTGAACGGATTGCGGAGTAATAATTGCAAAATATTTTGATAACATCATTGATCCTCTTACTAAACTTCTAGACATAAAATGAGGTTCAAAACGTTCTTTCGTATCAGATTGACTGGATAGATCAATCGAAGTTTTAACAACATTCTTAGCCTTACTCGACAACCATAAAGTTAAAACCATAATCAAACCAGCTAATAATAAAAGTAAGGTTGGAGTAGCAACCTTTTTACCCAAAGCGTCCATGGGAAATTCAGTAGCAGGTACACCAGATCCTACCCAAGCTTCATAAGATTGCCAGGCGGCAATTGGTACACCAATAAAATTAACCAAATCATTCCCGGCGAAAGCCAAAGCTAATGCAAAAGTACCTATGATAATGATAAGTTTATATATATTGCCTTTTAATAATTTTATAAAAAGAAAGGATAATAAAGACCAAACAATGAAACTTATAACAATTATCAATGCTGTTTTACCTTCTACAAAAGGTTTAATTTGTCCATAATAATCCGTTCCTTTTAGTCCTTTTATAAATATAAAATAAGTTATTGCAGCCAGTGCTATTCCACCAAAAACCGCACCTACCCAATTCGCCTTTTTTTCAAAATTAAATGATAACAATACACGCGCAATATACTGTACCAGTGCTCCTATCGAAAAAGCAACAACAACTGATAGTAAAATACCCACGATGATTTCTGTCGCTTTTTTAGTATTTATATAGTTTCCTAAATCGGAAAATGAACCATCATCAGCTCCAATCTTTATCAAAGCCATGGCAACAGCAGCACCTAACAATTCAAATACGATGGAAACTGTGGTTGATGTTGGCATTCCAAGAGTATTAAAGAAATCGAGCAATAATATATCTGTAATCATCACAGCCATAAAAATGATCATGATCTCATTAAAGTAAAATTCACCCGGAATAAAAATACCCTTACGCGCAACTTCCATCATACCACTTGAAAAAACAGCACCAAATGCAATACCAAGACTTGCAACTATCATTATAGTTCTGAAAGAAATGGCCTTTGAACCAATTGCAGAATTTAGAAAGTTGACAGCATCATTACTGACTCCTACTACAAGATCGGCAATAGCCAAAATTGCTAAAGCCACTAACATTAATAAGTAAATATTATCCATATTCTAAGTGCTATCCGTGTTTAAATATTTTATTGAAATTAACAAACTTACAATAAAAATTCAATTTATATTTAAAATAAAGAAAGTCTTACTTTAGGGAAATTGATAATTCACTTTTTTAATATTATTTACGTAATTGAAGTGGATAAATTCAAAATAATGTATCTTTCAAACTTTAATTTTTAGTCATGAACTGGGAACAACTTTTATCATTAAAACGCTTTGGTGATACCGAAAAAAGGAATAGAAAAGATCAGGATGAAACTCGTTTAGGATTTGAAGTTGATTACGACAGAATTATTTTTTCTGATTCATTTCGGAGCTTACAAGATAAAACGCAGGTTGTACCTCTATCTAAAACGGATTTTGTTCACACACGATTAACACATAGCCTAGAAGTTTCCGTAGTTGCCAGATCCTTAGGCAGAATTGTAGGAAAGCACATTCTACTTAAATATCCGGATCTGAAAAAAAAAGGATATCAGGCAAATGATTTTGGAGCAATCGTTGCTGCAGCGGCACTGTCACACGACATAGGAAATCCCCCCTTTGGCCATAGCGGAGAAAAAGCCATAGGCGAATATTTTATTTCCGGTATGGGACAAAAATTTAAAACCGATCTTACGGATAAAGAATGGCAGGATTTAATTGATTTCGAAGGAAATGCAAATGGATTTAAAATATTGAACGAAACCAGACAAGGTGTAGAAGGAGGCTTGCGGTTGTCCTATGCCACCCTTGGGGCCTTTATGAAATATCCTAAAGAATCTCTCCCTAAAAGACCTACTCCTAATATAGTTGATAAAAAATTCGGTGTTTTTCAAAGTGATAAATCGTTTTTGGATGAAGTTGCTGATGAATTGGGTTTACATAAATTAAGAGATGACAATCACATGGCGTATACAAGACATCCACTGGCGTTTTTAGTGGAGGCCGCGGATGATATTTGCTATACCATTATTGACTTTGAGGATGGTATTAATCTAGGATTAATATCTGAAGATTTTGCTTTAGAATATTTAATCAATCTCGTAAGAGACACCATCAATACAAAAAAGTATCATTCCCTTACCAACACAAAAGATCGAATTAGCTATTTACGAGCTTTGGCAATAGGTAATCTTATTCAGGAAGCAACCTCAGTTTTTATTGAAAATGAAAGTTCGATCTTAGAAGGAAAATTCATAAGGTCCTTATTAGATAAATGTAAATACGAAGCTCAAATTAATGATATCATAAAATTAAGTGTGGAAAAAATATATCAAAGTAATGAAGTTGTTGAAAAGGAGATAGCAGGCTATAGTATCATTGCCGATTTACTGGACGTTTTTATAAATGCGATTGACAATACTTATCATAATAATGCATCTAATTATGATAAATTGATCTTATTACTATTGCCCGATAACTACAAAAATATACCTAAAAATTTATATAATCGATTATTAAATGTTTGTAATTTAATATCCTCCTTTTCTGATAGTTATGCAATTCTATTACATAAAAAAATAAAAGGTATACAAATATAGTGATATGATTTCCTGTCTTTTAAAGATAGTATTTTACTAATTAAAATTTATACAAAATACCAATTCCTAATTGTTGTTTCAACTGTATTCTGGGCTCGAAACTATCGTCTACTCCATCTCCATCTGTATCTTCGCCAAATAAAATATCATCGTCATATATGAGATGTGCCCCAATATTAGCTTCAAAAAACTTACTTATTTTAAATTTAAAAACTAACTCCCAATCCACGTCAATACTTCCAAAACTGTTCAGATAATCAGTATACAGTCCTATTCTATTGATCATTGCCACATTTTTAAATATCTCGGTGTCCCATTTAGACTGTATCGATGCGCCAAATTCACGTCTCATTTTCCTTCCCGGATCAACACCATAGGCACCATCATTAGATAGCGTTTCATCCATAACAAAAGTAGATTTAAAGGTTACCGGTGAGAAGTATATAAAAAAATGTTTGTTTTCGCTATTATATTGCGTTCCTGCTCCAACGAATAGATATGCCGGTGCAAAGAATCTTGAAATTGGGTCGTCCGTATTTGGATATTTAAAACCATCAGTAAATTGAGTACGGAAATTAAGTTTTGCCGTATAGTACCAATTAGAATTTTCTTTGTACCTGTATCCAAAAGTAGAGTTAATTCGTATTTGATCATCTGTTTTTCGCCATTCTCTTTCTTCCTGCTTATTTAATCCATAACGAGCAAATACTTCTGTTTTCCAATAAGTGAATTTCTTTTGAAATATTCTGGAAAAATATATTTTGAGTAAACCCGAAATCGAATTTTCACCTCCGGAGGTCCAATTCATGAATGCCACTTCATTAAAATCGAAAGCAATACTGTTTGCATTTTCCCACCAGGCGAGAGGACGTACTTGCTGGTGTGTAACAATATCAACCGGTAGTTCAGCAGTGGGAAAAATTTTTAGTGTATCAATGTCAAATGAATGTGTAACAGGTATTGGATCTCTAGCTACAGGGAATGGAACATAGGAAGTGTCCTGGGTAAATATATTTACAGACGGTCTGAATTTGGGTATAAAAATAGTGTCTTCTGTTATATCATGAACATCGATTAAATAAAATGGCTTCAGAAGAGAATCGAGCAAGGAAAAATTAATATAAACTTTAGCAATTTTCGAAGAATCTATTTTTGACAAGTCCATTCCTTTAAAATACAGAGTGTCTATTTTAAGTGCCTCGAAATTATTGACAATTCCAGCAGTGTCAATTTTCTTAGTGAATGTTGGTATTTTCGATTGATCTTCGACAGCTGTAGAATCCGTTATTTGGGCCTTCGAAATACCTATCGAAAAGAGGATGATCAAAATAGTACAGAAGGCTTTCATTTATTGAAATTAAGCTACGAATATATAAAATTTTAAGCTTTTTTCGTCATTAATTTTGCGATGCGGTTGGATATTGATTTCTCATCTAATCCAACCATTTCATGTAACTCTTCAATAGTTCCATGTGGTACAAATTTATCCCAAATACCAATATTTTCAATATTTTTTTTCTTAAAACGGTTATGAAAACAGAACTCAATTATTGCGCTTCCGAATCCTCCGGTTAAGGTTCCTTCTTCAACAGTAACTATTTTATTAAACTTGTTAAAAATAATTTGTAATAAATCTTCATCTAAAGGCTTAACAAAACGCATATTATAATGGGCAATTTTCCCTTTAGGAAATTTTTTGATTACATTTTTTATACTTTCCCCAAGTGTTCCAATACTCAAGACTGCTACTTCACTGCCATCAGTTAATAGCTCCCCTTTTCCAATTTCCAAATATTCAAATTTTTGTTTCCATTCGACAATAGAACCTCTTCCTCTGGGATATCTAATTGCAATCGGGTTCTTTAAAACAGTCTGAGCAGTATACATTATATTTCGTAATTCAATTTCATTCATAGGAGCACATATTATCAAATTAGGAATTAATCTTAAATACGCCAGGTCAAAAACTCCATGATGAGTTGCTCCATCCTCACCCACCAAACCGGCGCGATCGATACAAAAAATTACCGGTAGTTGCTGTAAGGCAACGTCATGAATAATTTGATCGTAAGCTCTTTGTAAAAAAGTGGAATAAACGGCACAAAAAGGGATCATGCCCTGGGTGGCCATACCCGCCGAGAGCGTAACGGCATGCTGTTCCGCAATTCCAACGTCAAAACCTCTTTCCGGAAACTCTTCAATCATATATTTCATCGAACTCCCTGTTGGCATGGCAGGGGTAATTCCAATAATTCTTTCATTCGATCTCGCTAATTCAACCAATGTTAAACCAAATACATCTTGAAATTTTGGAGGCAGATTTAAGTCCTTTTTAATGGAAAGTTCCCCTGTTTTGGCATTAAATTCCCCCGGGGCGTGATAAGTTACCTGGTCTTTCTCAGCTTGATACAATCCTTTCCCTTTTTTAGTAATAACATGTAAGAATTTTGGCCCTTTAATATTTTTTAATTTTTTCAAGGCCACAAGTAAGGCATCTATATCATGTCCATCAACTGGCCCAAAATAACTAAAGTTTAGGGCTTCAAAAATATTTTTCTTATATGCATCTTCTCCTTTTTTTACCTGGGTCAAATATTTTTTAAGAGCCCCAACATTGGGGTCTATCCCCATTTCATTATCATTGAGAATTATCAATAAATTGGACTTGGCCACACCTGCATGGTTTAAGCCTTCAAATGCCATTCCGCTTGCAATACTTGCGTCGCCAATAACAGCGATATGATGTTTGTCCGGTTCTCCTTTTAATCGTGAAGCTATCGCCATACCAAGCCCGGCCGAAATGGAAGTTGACGAATGGCCAACTCCGAATGTATCAAATATACTTTCATTCCTCGCAGGAAAACCCGCTATACCTCCTAGCGTTCTATTGGTCTCGAAAACATCTCTTCTCCCTGTTAATATTTTATGGGGATATGCTTGATGACCCACATCCCAAACCAACAGATCATTCGGGGTGTCAAAAATATAATGCAAAGCAATCGTGAGTTCCACAACTCCTAAGCTTGCCCCTAAATGACCTTTTTTTACAGAAACAATTTCTATTATGAATTCTCTGAGTTCGCTAGCCAAATCAGGCAGTTCTCTTGGAGATAATTTTCTGAGATCACGCGGACTGTTAATATGTTGTAATTGTTTTTTTTTCACAAAAACAAAACTACAATTATCTTTGGTGGAAGCAAAATTGAATAACCCTACTTTAAAAGATAATATGAGTGCTAACCCTATTGGTATTTTTGACTCCGGACTTGGAGGTATTACTATTTTTGAAGAAATTCACTCGATTCTACCTAACGAAAATATTATTTATTTAGCAGATAGCGAGAATGCTCCTTATGGGAAAAAATCAAAGGAAAGAATAATTGAACTCAGTATTAAAAATACTGAATTTCTATTAAAGAAAGGATGTAAATTAATTGTGGTGGCTTGTAATACAGCCTCTACGAATGCCGTTAAAACATTACGTGAAAAATACGATGTCCCTTTTATAAGGATTCAACCTGCCATAAAACCCGCCGCCCTTAATTCAAAAACTAAGACCGTGGGAATTCTGGCAACGGAAGGTACAATAACAAGTGATCTATTTTACGAAACTTCACAAAAATTTGCCAGGGGTGTGGAAGTTATTGAGCAAATTGGAGAAGGTCTTGTTGAATTAATTGAATCCGGTAAAATGAATTCTCCTGATATGGATGTTCTCTTGCGCAAACATTTATACCCCATGCTTGAAAAAAAAATTGATTATCTGGTCTTGGGATGTACACACTACCCTTTTTTAATTCCCCAGATCAGTGAAATCATTGGATATAATGTAACTATAATTGATTCAGGAGAAGCGGTTGCCCGTCAAACGAAAAATATTTTAGAATTAGAGAATTTAATAAATAATAAGGTTTCAAAAACGGAACAGTTATTTTATATCAATAAAGATCCCGAGGTGTTTCAAAGTATATTAAACAGAATGAATAAAAATTTTAAAGCGGTACAACTAAATTTTTGATGATGGAAAATCCATATAATGACGAATATTTTATTAGAAAAGCTTTGGAGGAGGCACAAATCGCTTTTGAAAAAGGAGAAGTGCCGGTAGGAGCGGTAATTGTAATTGATGATAAAATAATTGCAAGAGCACACAATTTAACGGAAACACTAAATGATGTAACCGCCCATGCCGAAATGCAAGCATTTACTTCCGCTTCCGATTATTTAGGTGGAAAATATTTGAAAAATTGTACTTTATATATAACTCTTGAGCCCTGTCAAATGTGTGCAGGAGCAAGTTTTTGGACTCAAATAAGCAAAATAGTATTCGGCGCATTTGATCCACATAGAGGGTTTCAACATTTGGGCACAAGTCTTCATCCAAAAACTAAGGTAATAGGTGGTGTTCTAGAAAAAGAATGTGGCGAACTTATTAGTAAATTTTTTATACAAAAAAGAAATTTAAACTAGTCAGCAAGAAACTCAAAATTAAATAACGGAAACATTAACCGCCATTATTCCCTTTTTCCCTTCTCCTTCTTCATAACTAACATGTGCTTCTTTATCCAAGCCTCTCAGTCCATCGTTAAGACTAGTTGCATGAACGAATATGTCATTTCCTGTTTCGTCGTTGGTAATGAATCCGTATCCTGCAGCTTCATTAAAAAATTTTACTTTACCTGTCATTTTAAAAATGTTTAATTAATTACTTCAAAGTTAAAAAAAATTGTCCAAAAAACAATTTATTCATTTTCATTTTCATTTTGGTTGAAATTTTTAAAGGTATAACGAGATAAATCTTTATTTTTATAACGGTGATAAACGAAGAGTGGCATTAGGATGAATGCAAAAATTAAAACTCCAATCCCAATAAACTTTTCTCCTTCACCTTCATTAAAATAATTAGTATAATACCCAAATGCCACAAAACCAATTACAATAGCAATCAAAATCTTTAATAATATATTCATTCTGATCTTTATTTAAAAAACAAATTTACGAAAATTTAGGTAGGTATCCAGACTCTAATTCACTTAGTTATGCATAAAAACATCATCTTTATTCTGTTCATCTTGATTCCCTGTTCAAATTTCTTTTCCCAAACTATTGTGAGTAGAACCAATGATAAAGTAATAATTGCGCATCGAGGTGCTTCAGGTTATTTACCTGAGCATACTATGGAATCTAAAGCTATGGCCTACGCCATGCATCCTGACTTTATTGAACAAGATCTAGTCCTTAGCAAGGATGGCGTGCCCATTGTAATTCACGATATTTATCTTGATGATATCACCGATGTGGCAGAAAAATTTCCCCATAAGTCAAGAGATGATAATCGTTTTTATGTCATCGATTTTACCTATAAAGAATTATTACAATTAAATGTTTTGGAACGCTATAATCCAAAAACTAAAGAGGCTGTTTTTCCAAATAGATTTCCTTATGGTAAATCACATTTTAATTTACACTCTCTACAAGACGAAATTGAATTGATTCAAGGGTTAAATAAGAGTACGGGAAATGATGTTGGAATATACCCCGAAATAAAAAACCCGAAATTTCATCGTGAAAATGGAAAAGATATTTCAAAAATAGTTTTGAAAATTCTAAATGACTATGGCTATACAACAAAATCAGACAATTGCATTCTGCAATGTTTTGATGCTCCTGAATTAAAAAGAATTAGAACCGATTTAAAAAGTGAATTGTTTTTGGTACAATTAATTGGATGGAAATTGGAAGAGGGTCAATTGGAAAATTATCAAAGTTATGCTGATGGTATTGGGCCTTCTATTAAGCATATAATAAATGGTTTTGATAAAAACGGAAATGTAATTTATTCTGATTTAGTTAAAAATGCACACGATTTAAATCTAATAGTTCATGCTTTTACATTCAGAGCAGACCAACTGGAAGGAATTCCCAGCTTTGAAAAATTACTTGAGTTAGGTTTTATTGGAGCTAATGTTGACGGTATTTTTACAGATTTTCCTGATAAGGTATCAGATTTCCTGAATAAGAATAGTCAGTAAAGAAATAGAATTACTGAAAGCTCTTTAACCCGCATTATTCATGGTTTTCGTTATGAAAAGTCAAAATATCAATAGAATTGGAAAGCACAGGGGTTTTTTAGTAAAAGAATTGTGACTCAATTTTGAGCTAATAAACTTTGAGCATTTTCAATTATAACAGGTAGTTTGGCTTTGGAATAGAATATCCATGAATAATGCGGGTTAAGACGTAACTTGTATTAATTTTCGCCTATAGGCTGTAAGTAATCTTGATTTGGAAATAAATCCAAAATATTTACCTTTTTTTAACACCACTAAATTCCAGGCGCCGGTTCTTTTAAATTTGTTTAATATTTCTTCCACAGAATCCTTTTCATAATTGATTATGTCAGATGCGCTATGCATCAAGCTTCTAACTTTTACTTCATTATATAAGCTCTTGTCAAACATTATGCTTCTAATATCATTCAGCGTAAGTATTCCTAAAAATTCATTTTCTTCATTCACAACCGGAAAATGATTACGAGATGATTTGGCCACTGCGTTATTCACAATTTCTCCTAAGTACATTTCAGGAGAAAGTACTATAAAATTCGTTTCGATTACTTTATCAACATCTAACATCATCAATACGTTCTTATCTTTGTCGTGCGTAATAAGCTGGCCTTTTCTTGCTAATTCAGCG
>DAOUPU010000017.1 GCA_030625995.1 Flavobacteriaceae bacterium | reverse complement strand
TAGTAAATGTTATAAAGTTCATAGCTATTTTATTGTATTGATTGAAACTTCAATTTTGATGACCAAATTATTATCAACAGCCTTATTTGCAAATTGTTTTTTGTAATTTTGCCGGAAGATTACTGGAATAGATTTCCGGATTAAAAGACCGAATAAAAAAGTAATTGTTTGACTTTTATTCTTGGTAGCCCTACACACCTAGCATTTATAGCTCCTCGGGAGTATTCGTACTATTCCTTTTGAGAATAGTTTGAGTAGATAATCTTAATTTAATGATCTCTCGGATCATCTTCAACCATTGCAGATTCATAATTATCCATCCACTTTCCCTGGATTGGTAGAATTTTGCAGGGATATCTTTGATTCATGAATAATGTCCTCAATTATCTTTCTGGCAACTTCTAAGTTCTTAGGAATCACAAGGATTTTGTATTCATCCACTTCCGGAATGGAATGCAAAATGTGAATATTTTCCATATCATCCAATTCAACTTCATTTAATACTTATCGTTTAGATTATAAATTCATAATTAATTTTTTTTGATTTTCTAGAGAGAATAAAAGGCTATTTTGTTAAAAGATAATGCTGAAATCATTGTGATGCACAAATAAATATTATTTTTATAGAAAATATATTTCTATTGGTAAAGTTGTCTGTTATAATTGTCAATTTCAATGTTCAACATTTTTTAGAACAATGTCTATTGAGTGTTCTGGAAGCTACAAAGAATATTCACAGTGAAATTATTGTGGTAGATAATAACTCAACTGATGGTAGTTGTGCAATGCTTCTCAAAAAGTTTCCAGAAGTAGCTCTAATTAGAAACTCAGAGAATTTGGGTTTTTCAAAATCGAATAATCAGGGAGTTGATCGAGCAATTGGTGAGTATATTCTGATCTTGAATCCTGATACCGTACTTGGGGAAAATATTTTCGAAAAGATCCTAACTTATTCCGAAAGCAAAAATGATTTTGGGGCATTAGGGGTGAGGTTTATAGATGGAACAGGTAATTTTTTGCCCGAATGCAAACGTAATTTTCCTTCGGTCAGAATTGCCTTTCGAAAATTATTAGGCTTCTCCAATAAGTATTATGCCAATCACATTGATGAAAATGAAAACAAAGTAGTGGACATCTTATCGGGAGCTTTTATGCTGTTGAAAAGAGATGTTTATCTTGAAAATGGTGGTTTTGATGAGGATTATTTTATGTATGGTGAAGACGTTGATTTGAGTTATACATTATCCAGCAGAGGGTATAGTAATTACTATTTCGGAGAAACTACCATAATACATTATAAAGGAGAGAGTACCATAAAAGACAAACCTTATCTAAAAAATTTCTATGGTGCGATGCAAATTTTTTACAAGAAGCATTTTAAAATAAATAATTTGGTTCACTTTTCTTTGAATGTTCTTTTTAAATTGGTTATGAACTATAAGCTATTAACGAAGAGTGATTCAAGTACCCAATCCTTGATGAGGAATAAGATGATATACATAGGAGATGATTTTAATACCTATGAGAATATAAAAAGGCATTTACAAACTGAGCAATCAGAGTTTTGCACAACACTACCAGCTACTATTGAGAATTATGAACTAATTATTTTAGACAGTGCTTGCTTGTCGTTTAGTGAAATAATTAAATATTTTGAGGAGCTTAAATCAATAAAAATCAGGAAAAGGATTATACCTAAAAACACTAATTTCATTATTGGAGGTGACTCGTCAGGAGCTAGAGGGGAAGTAGTACAGATAGATAAGAATCATTAATTTTAAATCGCTTTAAGCTAATATACTCATCGACATTTAAACAATAAAAATTATTTCTCAATCTTTATTCTTGCATCTACAGCTATAATTTCACCTTCAGAGGCCATTAGCGGATTTATATCTAATTCAGATATTTCAGGAGCAATTTGTAACAGACCTGATATTTTTCTTATAATTTTCGCAAATTCTTCTAGGTCTATTCCTTTTTGACCCCGGGAGCCCTTCAAAATTGGATAAGTTTTTAAATTGGTGATCATATCCAAAGACTCTGGTTTTGATATAGGAATCATTTTAACACTAATATCCTTTAAAGTTTCTACAAAAATTCCACCTAATCCACACATGACCACAGCGGGATAAACGCTTTCTTTTTTGGCACCAATGAAAAGTTCAATTCCGTCTTTCATTGGCTGAATAATAATCGATTTCGCCCCGGAAATTCGCATCAATTTCTCAAAAGCTAAAACTAATTCTTCTTTATTTTTTATATTTAATTCGACTCCGCCAACATCGGTTTTGTGTAGAATGCCAACAACTTTCAGAACAACAGGATATTTTAATGTTTTTTCAATTTCCAGAAGCCCGATTTTGTTTTTTACCAACATTTGATCTACAAAATTTACTCCTGCGCATTTTATTAAATGATATGCTGTTTCGGTAGAGGCATAGCCATTTGGCAAAACATCAATTATCTTTCTAATACCATCAGTATCAATTAGTTCTATCTGTTTGCTCTCCGTAATATATTTTGAAGTATTATAAACCTTAGCAAGACTTTTGCCAAACAAAACTTCATCGGTAAATGCAATATTACCTTTACTGATAAAGTCTGATATTTCATCTTTTACATTCACGATCGATGGTAGAATTGCATAGATAGGTTTCTTACAAGATTTAATTTTTTTATTCAACACTTCATAGGCATCGTAAACCGAGGATAATCCGGGACTTCCAAAAATAACAGCTATGGCATCAATATTATCAAATTTATTTTCACAATAGTCTATGATAGTTTCTAACTGTTCGGCTGTGCCAGTGGCAAGGAAATCGATAGGGTTTGCAACCGATGAACCGTCATATAATTCATTTAATAGATCCTTGCCGGATTTTCCGGTTAATTTTGGGATGTATAAACCGTTCTTTGATAAAATATCGGTGAGCATTACTGCCGGACCTCCGGCATGAGTAATGATAGCAATATTTTTACCTTTTGATTCTTTTTGGGTTAAAATACCCGCAACGGTGATCAATTCATTTCTACCGTTACAGCGGATTATACCGGCTTTATGAAACAAAGCTTCAACAAAAACATCAGAATTAGCCATCGCCCCGGTATGAGAGCTTGCCGCTCTATTTCCTTCTTCCGAACTTCCTGCCTTTATCGCAGCAATTTTACACCCTTTTTTAACTAAAGAGCTTGTATGTTTTAAAAATTTAACTGGATTTTTTATGCTTTCAATATAGAGGAGTTTTACTTTGGGGCTTTCCTTTTCGGCATATATTTCGTCAAAATACTCTAAGACTTCTTCTACTCCAATTTGTGCGCTATTTCCAACTGTGTAAATACTTGAAAAAGTTAAACCCGTACTTTGTGCAGCTTCCATAATGAAGACTGCCGTCGCTCCGGACCCTGAGATGAAATCGACGCCTTCTTTATTTAATTTTGGTATAGGTGTTGTAAATACACCTGTATAATATTCATTGATTAAACCGATATTATTTGGGCCTAGCAAACTACCACTGACCTTGCTTATTAAGGATACGATTTCTTGTTCCATTTCCACTCCTTTCTCATCTTTTTCACTAAACCCGGCGGAAAAAATAATAAAACCTTTGGTCTGTTTTTGTTCTGTTAATATTTTAACCGTTTCGGCAATATATTTAGCAGCAATGGCAATTATAGCCAAATCAACTTCCGGAAGCTCATTAATGTTTTGGTAAGCTTTAATATCTTGAACGATATTTTTCTTAGGATTGACTACGAAAAGTTCTCCATTGAATTTATGGTCAATTAAATTTTTTAAAACTCTTCCTCCCGGGCTGTGAATATTATCAGAACCTCCTACAATAACAATACTTTTAGGTTGAATTAGTTTTTTGTGCAACATTTTTTACAAAGATTTTACTCTTGTAAAGTAAGTGAATAAATTTTTCTATTTGAATGATATTTGTCAATGTATAAATAAACAAAATTTCGTTATTTTGAGGTAGCCAATAAAGAGCAAAATATTATGTATGAATTTTCAAGTTCGGTAAATTCAGTGCATTCTGAAGATATAAAGCTATTGATGAAGCTATCATCAGGAAAAAGCATGATCTCATTTGCAGGAGGCATGCCAAATAATGATCTGTTTCCCGTCAAAGAGATTGATGAAATTTATAATTCTTTGCCTGAAGGAATTAAGAAACTTTGTTTTCAATATGGACCAACCTCAGGATATCCACCTTTGGTAAGATCGCTGCAAGCCTATTTGAAGGATAAGGGATTACCCGTTGATACCAATAAAATATTAATTTCTACCGGATCTTTACAAGCTATAAGTATTATAACACAAGAATTTGTAAATCGAGGAGATTTAATTTTAACAGAAAATCCATGTTTTGTAGGTGCTTTATCGATTTTTGAAACTTATGAAGCCGAAATTCATGGTATTCAAATTGATAAAGATGGTATTGATATCGAAGCTTTAAAACAGAAAATTGCCAGTTTGGAAAAGATCCCAAAATTATTATACATAACACCTAATTTTCATAATCCGGCAGGAATAATTTATACTCCTGAAAGAAAAAAAGCCTTATTAGAAGTATTGTCAAATTCCGGGATAATTTTGATAGAAGATGATGCCTATAGCGATTTATATTTTAGGGAGGATGAAAAATATTTAACGAAACCATTGAAATCCTATGGTGTTAATGATGTGGAAATTGTTTACACCGGTTCGTTCTCAAAAATTCTAGGTCCGGGATTTAGATTAGGTTATATGCTTGCTTCAGAAGAAATATTTGAGAAAGCAGAAAATATTAAACAGGCTTTAGATGCCTGTACCTCTAATTTCATGCAAATTTTAGCGAACGAGTTTTTAGTGCAGGATAAGCTGTATCCTTATTTAGGGTTTTTAAGACAAGAATATGAGGAGCGAAAAAATATTTTACAAATAAGTTTGAAAAAATATATGCCAAAAGAAATAACATGGCATGAACCAAAAGGAGGATTTTATGTTTGGCTTAGACTACCTGAGCACATTAATTCTACAGAAATATTTAGAGAGAGTGTAAAAAAAGGTGTTGTTTTCGTTACCGGAAGGACCTTTGATCCTGAGAGTATCAAAGATGATCGACTTCGATTGTCATTTTCAAATATGCCCAAAGATACAATTGAAAAAGGTGTAAAAATATTAGCAGAAGTTATCAAAACCGTATTCGATAATACGAAGATAAATTCCTGATATACAGGTGTTATTCCCCTTTTGCCTGAGGTAGAGGGGTCTGAGAAATCAATAAGCGAAATCCGTATACTCTTTAGCAATTTTTTTTCCGATATGAAATGCTTCCATATTTAAATTGATAATTCTCTCACTTTTATTCTGAAATAATTTTTTAATAGCTGTAAGTATACTTTCTTCTGATAAAGGGATCAAAAAAGATGCCGCTCCAAGCAAAACAATGTTAGCGACTTTTGAATTGCCTAATTTTTTTGCTATTTCTGTTGCGTTAATAATTATATTATTTCGGTGGGATTTAATTTTTTTGTATAAATCGTCTTTGTCAGGGTAATCAGATATATTAATAAAAGTATTTGAGTCGGTAATTAACCACCCCTTACTTTTTAAATAAGGAACATATCGGAGCAGTTCCATTGGTTCTACAGATAAAATTAAATCAGCCTTTCCTTGTGGAATTAGATCCGAATAAATTTTTGAATCAGAAATTCTTACATGTGATTGCACGGCACCACCTCGCTGACTCATACCATGAACTTCGGACTGCTTAACATATAAATTCTGATCTAAAGCGGCTGTATCCAAAACAGCGGCAATGGTTAAAATACCTTGTCCGCCAACACCTGCTATAATTATATTACTTTTCATGTTTAAATTATTTTTAGTTTAACGACGCAATTCTTTGCTTGATCTGTTCTTTTTTATCTCGTGATAACCGCACGCAAGGTCTTTCAGAAATAATTACAGAAACTCCTTCATATTGAATTTCTTTTTTTAAGAGTTTGACGTTTTCGTCGTGATTTTTCTTCAAGGGAACCATTGTTATAAGATGTTTCGGATCAACTCCAATACCTAAACAAATATTTTTTAAACGCCCTACAGCGATGGAATCTTGAGTACCGGTCATTGCTACGGATGAATTATCGGAAATTATAACTGTTATTGGTGTGTTTTCGTAAACGGCATCTAACAACCCCGTCATTCCTGAGTGAGTAAAGGTCGAATCTCCAATAACGGCAATTACATTTTTTAATCCGGCATCAGCAGCGCCCTTAGCCATAGTTATTGATGCTCCCATGTCAATTAGAGTGCTAATAGTGTTATATGGAGGCAAGGCTCCTAATGCATAACAACCAATATCTCCAAATACTTTTTTATCTCCAATCTCAGGTAACAAGGTATTGATTGCATTAAATAAGTCGGCATGTGCACATCCTTCACAAAGTTGTGGTGGTCTGCCGGTAACAATATCAGGTATTTCACCTGTATTGTTTGAATAAAAACCTATTGCATTGCCAACAGAGTTAGGAGTTAGTTCTCCGGTTAGGGGTAAATCTCCAGACAATTTTCCTTTGATCTTGTCATTTTCATCAAAATAATTATGAATTAATTCTTCAACAAGAGGATACCCTTCTTCAATTACTATAACTTTATCGCAGTGTTTATACAGTTCTTTTACCTTTTTTTTAGGAAGCGGGTATTGCGAGATCTTCAAAATAGAAAAAAATTCTTCATTTTTTCCTATATTTTCCATGACATAATTATATGCTATGCCGCAAGCAATAATTCCAACGGCTTTGTCTTTTTTCAAGTTTAATGAATTGAATATTGAAATTTCAGAATTTTCAATTAATACAATTTTTTTGCTGACCAGTTTCTTGAATTGTTTTTTTGCATATAACGGTATTAGAGAGAATCTGCTGGTGTCAACGGGTAATTTTAAACCGTTTTGGACTCTTCTTTCTTTCAGATTAATACCTGCCCGTGAATGAGATAATCGAGTAACCATCCTTACCAATACAGGTAATTTTAGTTCTTCAGATAGATCAAAAGCATAATGCATTACATCATATGCTTCTTGTTGATTTGACGGTTCTAAAATAGGCAGTAGAGCAAATTTTCCATAAAATCTTGAATCTTGTTCGTTCTGCGATGAATGCATTGAAGGGTCATCAGCAACTACAACTACCAATCCTCCATTAACTCCTGAAACTGCCATGTTCATAAAAACATCTGAAGCGACGTTTAAACCCACATGTTTCATTACTGCCATCGCACGTTTACCGGAATATGACATTCCTAAAGCTGCTTCCATTGCTGTTTTTTCATTCACTGACCAGGTGGAATGTATGCCTAATTTAGTTGCTGTTTTTGATTTCTGAATATATTCAGTAACCTCTGTTGAAGGTGTTCCTGGATAGGCATAAACTCCTGATAATCCGGCGTCTATTGCACCTTGGGCAAGAGCTTCATTTCCTAATAGTAATCTTTTCATTTTCTATTTTTGATTTTTACAACAAGACATAAAGTTAGCAATAAGATTGCAGTAAGAGTATGATTATTATCATATAGAAAATACTAGGAACTGAGGTTTGAAGGATCAAAAAAAATGAGTCCGATGAGAGACGGGTTCTAGTGGTTATCCCAGCTGTTTTTTGTCCTTATTTTTTTATATAATTTAATACCGAGCATTAGCAATACGGAAACACCTACTATTCCTACAACGCCAAAAATCCAGCCCAATGAATTTTTTAATACTACCAAAAATACACAGGCAAATAAAATAATAGTAGCTACTTCGTTCCAAACTCTTAATCCGAAGGATGAATAACTCAAATAACCATTTTTTATTTGGTTATACATTATTTGGCAGCTCCAATGATACATAAAAAGCCCAAGTACAAATGCCAGTTTAATTATCATCCAACCTGCCATTAACCAGGAAGGTTGTAGAATAAGTAGCCAAACAGCAAATAAAGTAGCTAGAATTGCGGAGGGCCAGGTAATAATATACCATAATCGTTTACTCATTAAGGCATACTGATCTTGCAGGATACTCTTTGCAGGTTCTACCTTTTCTTCTGCTTCTTTAAAATAAATAAATAATCTGATAATATAAAAAAGACCTGCAAACCAGGTGGTTACAAAAATTATATGTAAAGATTTTATGTAGAGGTAGATCATTTAGTTTAGGGTGTTATTTTTCCGAAATTAATTTTTCGCTTTTTTTGGAATCGTATAGGGCGCTTTCCCATTTTTTTATCCAATTACAAACTACATCAACCCATTGGTCGTCATCATTTAAACAAGGAATGTGCTTATAGTTTTCCCCACCGGCCTGTATAAATTGTTTTTTACCTTCAATGGCGATTTCTTCCAGAGTTTCTAGACAGTCGGTAACAAATGAAGGTGTCAGTACTATCAGATTTTTTATACCCTCTTTTGCCAATCTTTCAAATTCGAAATCCGTATAGGGTTTTAACCACGGATCTCTTAGTAAGCGTGATTGAAAAGAATTTCCATATGCTCCTTCTTTTAAGCCTAATCTTTTTGCAATTTCCTTAGTAGTTTCAAAACATTGGTGCCTGTAGCATGTTTGATGTGCCTTTGACGGCGAATTACAGCATGTGCCATCAATCTTGCAATGGGACTTAGTGGGGTCACTTATTTTAATATGTCGCTCCGGAATACCGTGATAGGAGAATAAAATATAATCGTATTTAAAGCCTTTCATATTCTTCTTTATAATATTCGACATAGCTTTAATATAGTTGGGCTCATTATAGAATACCGGAAATGTATCTACTTTAATTTTAGGAAATAACTTTTTTTGAATATCAAAAACTTTTACTTCTACGGTCTCAAACGATGACATTGCATAATGTGGATATAAGGGTACTAAAAAAATATGATTTACACCCTGATTATTTAGCTCAGTAATTCCCTTTTCTATCGACATTGTTCCGTAGCGCATAGCGAGTGTTACAGGTATGTTGGTCTTTTCAGAGACCTTTTCATGAAACTTCTCTGATAGAACTACAAGGGGAGAACCTTCTTTCTGCCAAATTTTTTTATAGGCAGCGGCCGTTTTTTTTGGACGTGTATTTAGTATTATTCCCTTGACTAGAAATAACCTTTTTAAATAAGACATATCTATAACCCGTTCATCCATAAGGAATTCGCCAAGATATTTTTTTACATCTTTGACTTTTGTAGAATCTGGGGATCCTAAATTTACCAAAAGAACACCTTTTTTATCCAATGTTTTCTAGTTTAATGAATAATAATTAATCTTATAAAGGAGAACAAATATAGCTTTTCTTCAAAAAATGATTTTGTAAATATTAAAATATTTTTGAGCGTTATTTTTTTTATTCAAAACGACACTCTTCCTTTAAAGAAGTTTTTATTTTTACGACAAATTTTTATTTAAAATATATTTGTACTTAAGTCATTTCGTTATGATAAATATCATTTTTTGAAATAATCACCTAAAGTACCTTTGTAACATTAATTACACAAGAAAAGTATAAAATTAAATACAACCTTTTATAATGGTGAATTCTAATAATAAAAATATTTTCTACATAATTGGCTTAAGTTACAAAAAGGCGGATGTAACAACTAGGAGTAATTTTAGTTTAAATAAGGAAAATCAAACTAATTTATTGCTGGAAGCCAAGGAGTCGAACATGGATGGTGCAATGGTTTTATCCACTTGTAATCGAATAGAATTAATTGGGTTTGCCAAGCATCCTTATGAACTGATTTCGTTACTATGCAAGTATTCGAACGGAACCGTTGAGGAATTTGCCAAAGTATCTTATGTGTATAAAAACAGGGAAGCAGCAGAACATTTCATTACAATTGCCACCGGGTTGGATAGTCAGATATTAGGAGATTATGAAATTGTTGGACAGTTAAAGGACGCCTTCCAACTTGCAAAGGAGGCAGGTACAATTAACGCTTATCTGGAGCGTCTATACAATATTTCGCTTCAGGCTAGTAAAGAGGTCAAGAACAAAACTTCCTTGAGTTCCGGCACGACTACTGTTTCATACGCTGCCATTCAATACATTAAAGATCATATCGAAAAGTTATCCGATAAAAAGATTTTAATATACGGCTTGGGCAATATTGGAAAAAGCACAGCAAAAAGTAGCGTCGGATATTTACATGGCGACATTACCTTAATTAATAGAAATGAACAAAAGGCTGTATTACTGGCTGAAGAGCTTGAAGTGAAATCAGAAAAACATAGTAATTTAGCAAAGGAAATTCATAAATCTGATGTTATTATTGTTGCAACAGGAGCCTCAAAACCAACTGTTAGCGTAAAGCATTTTGATATTTCTAAGAAACAACTAATTATTGACTTATCCATTCCTCGTAATGTGCATAAAAATGTCAAGTCAATTGTAGGGAAAAAGGTTATTGATGTGGATGTTTTGTCGAAAAAGACCAAATTGACGATTGAGAACAGAAAAAAGGAAATTCCCCTGGTAGAACAAATAATAGAAAAATATAAAATTGAATTTTTTGACTGGTTAATATTTAGAAAAAGCACTCCTGCAATTAGCACCTTAAAGAGTTCACTGGAGTCCATTCAAAAAGATGCAATTTCACTTCATTTAAAAAAGCATCAAGATTTAAACACCCAGCACGCCGAAGAAATTACTTCAATCCTTGTAAACAAAATTGTTACTAAATTTGCAATGCATCTTAAAGATGATAGGACACAGGCAAATCTCAGTATACAAGTAATGGAGGAGGTCTTTAAATAATAGTCAAATAAACATGGGAAAAGTAATTAGAATTGGAACTCGTTCCAGTGAGTTGGCACTATGGCAGGCAAACATGGTTTCACAAGGCCTCATCGATTTAGGCATGGTGACCAAAATTGTTAAAATTGATACTCAGGGCGATCTAGATCTTGACAAACCTCTTTATGAGCTTGGAATTACAGGAGTTTTTACAAGAAATTTAGATATTGCACTATTGAATGGAAGTATTGATATTGCCGTACATTCCATGAAGGATGTTCCAACGGTTTTGCCGGATGATATAATTCAAGTGGCAGTTTTAAAACGAGGAGGATATAATGATATTTTGGTCTTTAAGGGAAATGAAGAATTTTTAGCTCAAGAAAAAGCTATTATTGCAACAGGTAGCCTCAGACGTAAAGCACAATGGTTACACCGCTATCCTACACACACTATAGTTGGTTTACGTGGAAATGTAAACACTCGTTTAAACAAGCTTGAAAAGAATGAATGGAATGGTGCAATTTTTTCTGATGCTGGATTACAGCGACTCAAATTAGTTCCGGATAGTCATGTAAAACTAGGCTGGATGGTACCGGCGCCGGCTCAAGGTATTGTAATGGTAACAGCTTTAAAAAGTGACGAAGAAACTGTAGCAATTTGTAAAGAGCTCAATCATGAGGAAACAGAAATTTGTGCTTATGTAGAGCGCGATTTTTTGAATACTTTAGAAGGTGGGTGTAGCGCACCAATTGGTGCAGTAGCTTATATTAAAGAGGAGAGAATTGTTTTTAGAGGTGCATTGTTTAGTTTGGATGGAAAACAAAAAATATTGATTGCTAACGACTATTATGTCTCCGATTTTAAAGATATAGGAAAGGGATGTGCCAGAGATGTTCTTATTCGTGGAGGTAAAAAAATGATGTTGGAGATGATTATTGAAGATAAAAAGAAAATAAATATTCTGTCCACCAAAGAATTAGCAACTCCGCAAACGGATCTCTTTAAGAAAGACATAGGATTTAAAATGAGCGATTTTATCTCGATCAGATACAATCGATTGAAATCAAATTTGATCAAAAATTCTATTGAAAATGTGGTAATTACGAGCCAGAATGGAGTGGAGGCCTTACTGCAGAATTTCTCCCGGGCGGAATTATCGTTTAAGAATATTTATTGTGTTGGACGCAGAACAAAAAGAAAAATTCAAAGGCAAATTTCAGAGGTGACCCATGTTGAAAATACGGCAAAGGACCTGGCAAAGTATCTTGTAAGACAAAAGGATATTCAAGAAATAACTTTTTTTTGTGGAAATAAAAAAAGAGAAGAACTAACCGAGTTCCTGGCTAAAAATGATATAACCGTTAATGAAATTGAAGTCTATAGAACATTGTTGAATACGAGGAAATTTGATGATGAGTTCGATGGAATATTATTTTATAGCCCGTCAGGTATTGAAAGTTATCTTGTTGATAATAAAAATTTAGATGCTGTGGCTTTTTGTATAGGGAGCACAACAGCTTTTGAGGCTAGGAAACACTTTAAAAAAGTAGAAGAGGCTAAATTACCGACGATCGAGAGCGTAATAAAAATGGTAAATCAATATTATGAATAGAACGAGAAGACTTAGGAAATCGGAAAATATTCGCCGTTTGGTGAGAGAAAATCATGTAACTATTGATGATCTGATCTACCCATTATTTATAGAGGAAGGTAAGAATATTGAAAATGAAATTGTGTCCATGCCTGGAATAAAGAGGTTTTCGTTAGATAGAATTAGTTCTGAATTAGATGAGATCACTGCCCTCAAAATTCCATCCGTAATACTTTTCGGTATTCCTGTACATAAAGATGAGCAGGGATCTGAAACATGGAACGATAATGGGATTATTCAAGAGGCAATTCGATTTATAAAGAAGAACTATCCTGATTTGTATGTAATTACGGATGTTTGTTTTTGTGAATATACCTCTCATGGTCATTGTGGTATTATTCATCATGGAAACAACGCGGACTATGTTGACAATGATACAACTCTGATGAATATTGCAAAGCAAACCATCTCTCACGCAAAAGCTGGTGCAGATATGATAGCACCTTCCGGGATGATGGACGGTACGGTTTTAACTGTTCGTGAGGCTCTTGATAATACAGGGTTTACCCATATTCCTATAATGGCATACTCAGTTAAGTACGCATCATCTTATTATGGTCCTTTTCGCGATGCCGCTGATTCAGCACCTAGTTTTGGGGATAGAAAATCTTATCAGATGGATGCATCTAACAGAGATGAAGCATTGCGAAAAGCAACATTTGACGATCAGGAAGGAGCTGATATTTTAATGGTAAAACCAGCACTTTCTTACCTGGATATTATTAGAGATCTAAAAAATAATTTTGACCGCCCAATAGCGTGCTATAATGTAAGTGGTGAATACGCTATGATCAAAGCGGCATCAGAGAAAGGTTGGATCGATGGAGAGAAGGTGATGATGGAAAGCCTGCTTTCCATGAAACGGGCAGGAGCAGATATCATTATTACCTATTTTGCAAAGGAAGTAGCAAAAGTATTACTACGTTAATGTGTTCATTCGACCAACAATTAAACAAATAACAAATATTCATTTAAAATGAACTTAGAAAAATCGATTGCATTGTATACCAAAGGGTTAAAGCATTTGGTAGGAGCGGTAAATTCACCGGTCAGAGCATTTAAATCTGTTGGTGGTGTCCCTTTATTTATTGATAGGGCGGGAGGAAGCAAAATTTATGATGTAGATGGCAATGAGTATATTGATTTTGTTCTCTCTTATGGCCCAATGATATTGGGGCACAGAAATAAAAAAGTTGAAAAAGCTATTAAAAAAGCACTAAAAAAAGGATATACATTTGGTGCTACGACAAAAAATGAGATCAGGTTAGCCAAATTAGTTTGCAATGCCTTTCCCGGTATGGATAAGGTTCGTTTTGTGAATTCCGGAACGGAGGCTGTATTGAGTGCCATTCGTTTGGCAAGAGCTTTTACGGGAAAAGATAAGATTATCAAATTTTCAGGTTGTTATCACGGTCATTCTGATGCTTTATTGGTTGCTGCAGGTTCCGGTCTGGCAACTCTGAGTTTGCCGGGTAGTGCAGGAGTCCCAGAAGATGCAGTAAAAAACACATTGATTGCTGAATATAATAATTTAGACAGCGTAAGAAAACACATAATCAGGAATAAAGATATTGCAGCTATTATTATTGAACCCATTGGAGGAAATATGGGTGTGGTACTTCCTCAGAATAATTTTTTAAAAGAATTAAGTGAACTTGCTAAAGAAAATGAAATTTTATTAATTGCGGATGAAGTGATGACGGGATTTCGTTCTAAGTTTGGTGGGGCTCAGGAGATATTAGGAGTGGAAGCAGATATCACATGCCTGGGAAAAATAATAGGAGGTGGTTTTCCAGTTGGAGCCTATGGAGCCAGGAATGAAATTATGGAAATGGTAGCACCATTGGGTGAAATGTATCAGGCAGGTACTTTATCCGGAAATCCTATTGCTATGGCATGTGGCATTGAGACCTTGAAAGTTCTTAAGAAAAAAGATCCATTCAAAAAATTTGAAATAATAGCGAAGCGTTTAGAAAAAATATTGTTAAAAGAGGCTAAAGAAAATGGAATTGATTTACAGGTAAATAGATTTGGATCTATGATAAACCCATTTTTTACGAGTAAAAAAGTAGTTGATTTTAAAACCGCACAATCCAGCGATACTAAAAAGTTTAAAATATTTTTTTGGAAAATGATCGAAAATGGGGTGTTTTTACCTCCTTCACAATTTGAAGCTTGGTTTTTGTCTACAAAATTTTCGGAAAAGGATTTGGAAAAAACAGAGAAAGCTATTGCCATCGCAATGCAAAGTCTCGCAAAAATATAAAACTAAAGTATTTATGGGAAGAGCATGTGCTCCTCTTGATTGGGCATGAATTTGACGGAGAGAAAGACGGATGAATAAATTATAGTTTTAAGAAATTTACAAAGCAAAAAAACAGTATCCAAATTGTTAGAAATTATCTTTGAATTTGGAATAGGAGAATTTAAAGAAGTTCATTAAAATTATGAACTTCAATATAAAAAACTGATAAATTGGTTGATAACAATATTTAAAGATGGCGAAAAGTCAAACACGAAAATCCAATAACCAACAATGAAAAACGATTTATTTTTAAGAGCCTTGAAAGGAGAAACAGTGGAGCGGCCACCGGTTTGGATGATGCGTCAGGCGGGAAGATTTTTGCCGGAATTTATGGAGATACGTGAGAAGTATGATTTTTTTACACGATGCCGTACGCCGGAATTAGCAAGCGAAATTACGGTTCAACCCATAAGAAGATTTGGTATGGATGCAGCAATTTTATTTTCGGATATTCTTGTTATTCCTCAAGCTATGAATATTGAAGTGCAGATGAAACCAAATTTTGGACCTTATTTGCCAAATCCGGTACGCGATCAAAAGGGAGTAGATAGCGTTGTTGTTCCGGATGTAAATGAAGAATTGGATTATGTGATGAACGCAATCAAAGCGACGAAGGAAATGCTCAATGATGAAATACCATTGATCGGATTTGCTGGATCTCCCTGGACAATTTTATGCTATGTGGTACAAGGTCAGGGAAGTAAAACATTTGATAAAGCCAAAGAATTTTGTTTTACAAACCCCGTATCTGCACATACCTTACTTCAAAAAATTACAGATACTACAATTGCGTATCTAAAAGCCAAAGTGGAGGCTGGGGTAGATGTCGTTCAAGTATTTGATTCATGGGGAGGTATGTTATCTCCTGTGGATTATCGGGAGTTTTCCTGGAAATATATAGATCAAATTATCGAGGCACTAAAAGAGATGGTTCCGGTAATTGTATTTGCCAAAGGTTGTTGGTATGCTTTAGAAGAGATGTCAAATTCAAATGCTTCTGCCTTAGGAGTGGATTGGACAGTGACACCAAGAACAGCTCGGTATTTAACAAAAAACAGGTTAACCCTACAAGGGAATTTTGATCCTGCGAGATTGTTGTCTCCGCCTTCTCAAATCAAAGAAATGGTAACACAGATGATCAATGAGTTTGGAAAGGATAGATACATTGTTAATTTAGGACATGGTATTTTACCTAATGTACCTTTAGATAATGCCAGGGCATTTATAGATGCAGTGAAAGAGTATAAAAAATAGCCTTAAGTAAGTTATAGTCTTTAAGTAAGAAGATGTTAATATTAGGTCATAGTGAACTATAAAATTAAAAGGTTTGGTAAAAATCTCACGATTTGGTTTTCACTGAGTTAAATTTAATTCAAGATGAAAAAGCAAAATATTTATTACATGAGATAGATCAAATTAAAAAAATGGTAGCTGCATTGATTAACAAAATAAAATCAAACCTTTAACTGTAAGCCTAAAACCTAAAGCTAATTAAATGAACCCAAGACTGATCCAAAAATATAATATTCCAGGCCCAAGATACACGAGTTATCCAACGGTACCATTTTGGGATAAAGAAGGAGTTACATTGGACGATTGGAAAAACACCACTTTAAAATCCTTTCAGGAAAGTAATGATATAGAAGGAATTAGTCTGTATATACATTTACCTTTTTGTGAGAGCCTGTGCACCTTCTGTGCCTGTCATAAGAAAATCACAAAGCATCATGAGGTAGAGCAGCCGTATATTGATACAGTTCTAAAAGAATGGGATCTGTACTGTGACCTATTAAAGGATAGACCAAAAATAAAAGAGATCCATTTAGGGGGAGGTACACCGACCTTCTTTTCATCAAAAAACTTGTCCAAACTTGTAAATGGAATTTTTAAAAGAGCAGATAAATTTCATGATTTTGAGTTTAGCTATGAAGGTCATCCAAATCATACTTCGGAAGATCAATTACAAACGTTATATGATTTAGGTTCACGGAGAAATAGCTTTGGTATTCAGGACTATGACCCTAAGGTTCAAAAAGCAATTCATAGGGTTCAGAGTTTTGAACAGGTAAAAAAAGTGCATAATTTGTCCAGAGAAATTGGCTATGAATCTATTAGTCATGATTTGATTTTTGGACTCCCTTTTCAAACAGAGGAAAGCATTAGAAATACAATTCGAAATACTGTTGCCTTGAAACCAGATAGGATAGCCTATTATAGTTATGCTCATGTGCCTTGGATCAAAGGAGTAGGACAACGAGGGTTTGACGATAGCGATCTGCCTAAAGATGATGTTAAACGTCGTTTATATGAATTAGGCAAACAATTGTTTTTTGATAATGGATATGTAGAGATCGGTATGGATCATTTTGCTTTACCAACAGACACATTGTCTAAATCCGTGGTAAATAAAAGCATACACAGAAATTTCATGGGCTATACGGCCGGGAAAACCGAACTTATGATTGGATTAGGGATGTCTTCCATAAGTGATTCCTGGTATGCTTTTGCTCAAAATGAAAAATTAATTGAGACTTATACGGAAAAAGTCAATCGAGGTGTAATTCCAATTTTCAGAGGTCATTTATTAACAGAAACGGATTTGGTTATTAGAAAGCATATTTTAGATTTAATGTGCAATTTAGAAACGGTATGGAATGACGGAATATCCTCAAAGGAGAAAAGGAATATTGTTTTTAGATTGCAAGAAATATTGGATGATGATTTAATTGAGATCTCAAGCGACAAAATTACAGTTAAAGAAGAAGGCAGAATGTTCATTAGGAATATCTGTATGGCTTTTGATTTAAGGCTTATAAACAACAAACCAGAAACTAGATTATTTTCTATGACGATCTAATATTCAAGACTTTAGATACTTTATATTAAACACTATATGATTACGTATTTCACAACCTTAGTTCTGTAAATAATTTCATAAATTTGTATTCGAAAAATTATCTTTTACATGTCAAAATTTGAACTGAAATTACCTAAAATGGGTGAAAGTGTTGCAGAAGCAACTATTACCGGCTGGTTGAAAGAAGTTGGTGAAGCTATTGAACTGGATGAGGCAATTGTTGAAATTGCTACAGATAAAGTAGACAGTGAAGTGCCTAGTGAGGTGGAGGGTGTCTTGGTTGAAAGATTATTTGATGTTGATGATGTAGTGGAAGTAGGTGCTACGATAGCAATTATAGAAACTAATTCGGCACAGATCAAAGAAGTGATAATTGAAACGCCTTCTGCAAAAGAAGAAGATAAAACTATGATACCATCGGTTGACGAGGTTAAAGCGGAAGACAAAAAGTCAGAAGAGATAATAGTAAATTTGAGCTCTCCATCAGGGAAATTCTATTCTCCTCTGGTTAGAAATATTGCTAAAAAGGAAAAGGTTTCTATGGATGAATTGGAATCCATAGTAGGATCGGGTAAGGATAGCAGAGTTACTAAAAATGACATATTATCCTATTTGTCTGCTCGTACAGCGCCAATGAAAATAGTTACCGAAAAACCGGTAGAGATGGTTCCTAAAGAAATCGCCAAACCTGAGCCCCTAACCGTGAAATTGAGTGGTGGTGACGAGATCGTTGAGATGACAAGAATGGGTAAACTCATTGCAAAGCACATGGTAGATTCTGTTCATACCGCGGCACATGTACAAAGTTTTATAGAGGTTGATGTGACTAATATTGTGAAGTGGAGAAACAGAGTTAAAGATGAGTTTTTCGAACGGGAGGGTGAAAAAATTACATTTACTCCTATTTTTATGGAGTCCATAGCAAAGGCCATCAAAGAATTCCCAATGATCAACATCTCTTTTGATGGTGAAAAAATAATAAAGCGGAAGGATATAAATTTAGGAATGGCAGCGGCCTTAGCCGATGGTAATTTGATCGTGCCGGTTATTAAAAAAGCAGATTTGTTAAGTTTGGTGGGAATGACCAAGGCTGTGAATGATTTGGCCAGAAGGGCGAGGTCAGGAGGGCTAAACCCTGATGACATACAGGATGGAACCTATACAGTAACGAACGTCGGTTCATTTGGTAGTATTATGGGTACTCCAATTATAAATCAACCTCAGGTTGCGATTTTGGCATTAGGAGCGATTAGAAAAATGCCATCTGTTGTGGAAACTTCTGAGGGTGATTTTATTGGCATCCGACATAAAATGATTATTTCTCATTCGTATGACCACCGAGTAGTAAACGGTGCATTGGGAGGAATGTTTATAAAAAAAGTGGCCGATTTATTAGAAGCTTGGGACCTTAATGCAGACTTTTAATAGATAGATGTAACCTAGAATAATATAAAATTTCAATGAATTTAAGCTTAAAAAAACCGATTGTATTTTTTGATCTGGAAACCACAGGGGTTCAGATTGCAACGGACAGGATTGTAGAAATATCTATATTAAAAGTTTTTCCGAACGGCAATAAAGAGAGCAAGACATGGTTGGTGAATCCGGAAATTGAGATTCCAAAAGAGGCTTTCGATATTCATGGAATAACCAATGAAAGAGTTGTTATGGAACCAACTTTTAAAGAACTGGCACCGGCAGTTAGTAAAATGATCGATGGATGTGATTTGGCAGGATTTAATTCTAACCGATTTGATATTCCGCTTTTAGCGGAGGAAATGCTGAGGGCGGAAGTAAATTTTAACATGGATGACCGGAAAGCAATTGATGTTCAAGTAATTTTCCATAAGCAGGAGCAAAGAACTTTAGGTGCCGGCTATAAATTTTATTGTGGTAAGGATCTTGAAAATGCCCATTCCGCAGAGGCAGATACTTTGGCTACCTTTGAAATTTTGGAAGCCCAGATAGAAAAGTATGATGATGTTGAGAATGATGTTGAATTCTTGAGTGAATATTCATCACATAAAAAAAGAGCTGATTTTGCCGGGTTTATTGTTTTCGACGATAATGAGAAAGAGGTGTTTTCTTTTGGCAAATATAAAGGCAGAGGGGTGTTGGATGTTTTGAAAGAAAACCCTGGATATTATAATTGGATTCAAAATGCAGATTTTCCTTTGTATACCAAAAAGGTTTTAACAAGTATCAGGGAACAAGCAAGACCCAAAAAACATGTAACTACTTTAGAAGATTTAAAGAACAAATTCAATAACAAAATATAAAGATGTTAGTAGATTTTAATAGTTTGGTGGGCTCCTCAAAGATATGGATCTATCAGTCGAATAGAGAGTTTTCTGGATTGGAAATAGAGGTGATCAATGATAAATTGAGAGATTTCGTTTCTAATTGGAAACGACATGGAGATGAACTAAGAGCTTCATTCGATATAAGACATAAGCAATTTATTATTTTAGCTGTGGATGAAGAGTACAATAATGTTTCCGGATGTTCCATTGATGCTTCAACCCATATTTTCAAACAATTTGAATCCGAATTTCAGATAGATCTCTTCAATAAATTGAATACAGCCTTTAAAGATGGAGAACATATAAACGTTGTTTCCATAGGGGATTTCCAAAAATTTGTAAATGACCAAAAAATTGATTCCAATACGGTGGTTTTTAATAATACCATTACTATTAAAGAGGAATTGGATACATCCTGGGAGGTTTCTGCAAATGAAAGCTGGCATCAACGATATTTTTAAAACTCTTTACATGAAAAAAATAATCCTCTTAATTATTGTTCTTCTTGCTTATAATTCTAATGCACAAATTGATCAACTTCAGACAAAGGATAGTATCGCTCAAACAAGATGGGTAGATAGTATTATGAGAACTATGACCGTAAACGAAAAAATTGGTCAGTTGTTCATGGTAGCGGCCTTTTCGAATAAAGATAAAGTGCACACCGATTTTATCGAAAATCTGATTACAAAGCACAAATTAGGGAATTTGGTTTTTATGCAAGGGACTGCTGTTGGTCATGCGGCTCTAATTAATAAATACCAAAGTATTTCAAAAATACCACTGTTAATAGCAATTGATGGTGAATGGGGATTAGATATGCGCCTTAAGAACACGGTTGGTTTTCCATATAATATGGCTCTTGGTGCCATTCGGGATGATAGATTAATAGCTGATTTTGGAAAACGCTTAGGGCAACAAGTTAAGAGGGTTGGCATTCATGTCAATTTTGCTCCGGTAGTGGATATCAACACCAATCCAAATAATCCGGTTATTGGTAACCGTTCTTTTGGTGAGGATAAAATTAATGTTACCAATAAATCTTTGGCATTTACACGAGGTATTCAAAGTGAAAATGTAATGGCATGCGCCAAACATTTTCCCGGGCATGGCGATACTTCACAAGATTCGCATAAAACTCTACCTACAGTTAATTTTTCTGCTGCAAGAATTGATTCTGTTGAATTATATCCTTACTATAAACTATTTGAAGCTGGTGTAGGAAGTATTATGACAGCTCACTTGAGCATCCCTAGTTTAGAGTCGAATGTACAATTACCAACTTCGCTTTCATACAAGGTGATCACTGAGCTTGCTAAAGAAAAAATGCAATATAAAGGCCTTATTTTTACGGATGCGTTGAATATGAAGGGCGCGTCAAATTTTGCCAAACCAGGTGAAATTGATTTAAATGCGTTTATTGCAGGCAATGATATTTTATTATATCCGGAAGATGTTCCGGCTGCTATTAACGCAATTAAAAAAGGATTAAAAAGTAAGAAAGTAACGACGGCCCGTTTGGATGAATCTGTAATTAAGATTTTAAAAGCGAAATATTGGGTTGGACTTAATAATTACGAGGCGGTTGATTTAAAAGGTATAAATGGAGAGATTAGTACAGTTCAAGATGAGATTTTGAATCGTAGGTTAGTAGAGAGCTCTGTTACTTTAGTTCAAAATAAAGATAATATTTTACCGGTTAAAAATCTGGAAAACAATGGTATAGCATATGTTAAATTGGGAGGAAATGACAATGGAACATTTGTTAAAAGATTGAATGACTATACTCAAGTTGATGTTATAACAGGTAATAATATTAGCGAAATAACAAAAAAACTAAAAGATTATAAGACTGTTATAGTTGGATTTCATACAAGCCTGGGAGCTTATGCAAACTATAAAATTTCTGATAGTGAATTAGAAAAATTACAGGCAATAGCAAAAGATCATAAAGTAATACTAGATGTTTTTGCGAGCCCATATAGCTTACTAAAAATAAAGTCTTTTACAAATATTGACGCGATTTTGGTTTCCTATCAAAATACGCCTTTAGCCCAAGATATTTCGGCCCAAATGATTTTTGGAGCATTGGATATTAAAGGAAAATTACCCGTAAATATCAAGAATGATTTTAAGATGGGTTTTGGTCTGTACCTGGCTGATTTTAAAAGATTAGGCTATTCCATTCCGGAAGATGTAGGCTTGGATAGAAGTAAATTGAAAAGAATTGACTCTATTGCTAAAGTAGTCATTGATTCATCCATGTCTCCGGGATTGCAAGTGTTAGTTGCTCGTTATGGTAAGGTTGTTTATCGAAAAAGCTATGGTTATTATACTTATGATTCCATACAAAAAGTGGATAATGAGAGCATCTATGACCTGGCTTCTATGACTAAAATTTTAGGAGCATTACCCATGATAATGAAAGCAGAAGAGGAAGGTAAATTCACCTTAGAAACTACCTTAGGAGAGTTAATGCCGGTATTGAAAGATAGCAATAAGGATACCTTAACAGTAAAAGAGGCATTGTCACATTATGGTAAGTTAATGCCTTATATTTCTTATTTTGATGTGATGGTCGAAGGCGAGAATAATGAGCCGATGCCGAAATATTTTCAGACAAAAAAATCCAGTAAGTTTAGTATTGAAGTAGCTAAGGATCTCTATTTGAGAACAGATTATCTGGATACTATCTTTAGACTTATTGCTGAGGCTCCTCAAAGAGAAGAGCTGGATTATAAGTATAGCGGCCTGCCATTTTATTTGTTTAAGGACTATTTGGAGAAAGAATACAAACTACCACTTGATCAATTGGACAATGATTATTTTTATGCTCCTCTCGGGGCAACTACATTAACCTATAATCCGCTAAATAAATTTCCCCTATCTATTATTGTTCCAACAGAGGATGATGATTTTTTTAGACATCAATTATTACATGGTTATGTACACGATGAAGGAGCAGCCATGTTAGGAGGCGTGAGTGGAAATGCAGGTTTATTTGCAAATTCAAACGATGTGGCAAAAATTATGCAAATGTATTTGCAAAGAGGATATTATGGTGGTAAAAGCTATTTAAAGCCGGAAACGCTGGATAGATTTAATTTTCGATATTATGAAAAAGAAGGGGTACGAAGAGGCCTGGCCTTTGATAAACCTCAATTGGATCCTGAAGTAATGGCAACATGCGGATGTACGTCGTTTAAGAGCTTTGGACATAGTGGCTATACAGGAACTTATACCTTTGCTGATCCGGAAACAGAAATAGTATATGTATTCTTATCTAACCGGGTATATCCTACTCGTGAAAACACTACCTTATTTAAAGAAGATATTCGAACTAAAGTTCAAGGGTTGATATATGAAGCCATTGTGGAATAATTAGAATCTGGTCTTAGTCAGTATATAAACGGCTAAAACACTAATTACTAAATATATTAGTCCAATTTCAACTCCAAAAAAATAAGAAATTATAGCAGTTTGTATAAGATAAAAAACAGGAAATGCCGTTATACCTACGGTAAATCTAAAAGTCGAAATATATTCTTTTTCTTTAATTTTTGGATAAGCTTTCTTCCAGATCAATAGAGGAAAAATACTGTTAATATTAACTAACATAAGTAAAGGATTAAAACCTTTTTTCTTTTTAGCAGGGATCGCTGGTAGTGTATCTAAATTTTCTAATGTTTTATTTACTTTCTCAGGATACAAAAAATCATCAGCCGTAAAATGTTCAACGATCTCCTCATAACTGTTTTTATCTTCAATATGCGTAGTAAGTTTTTTTAGTTGT
>DAOUPU010000103.1 GCA_030625995.1 Flavobacteriaceae bacterium | reverse complement strand
AAATCAGAAACTTCGTTGAGTTTTTTGATTTAACCATAACGGTGCTATGCTAAAACCAATAAAACTCCCTGATTTACCTGCCACGCCGGCAAGGCGGGTTGCTGTTTAGATCCTCATTACGAAGTTCCAATGCATAAAGCGGGTTAAAACAATATCGACTAAAGATTCTCGTATTTTTATCAAAGAAATAGGTCATTCAATCAAATCCCACATTTAACAAAAGATTAAGTAGGATTAAGATTCTAATTATTTTAATTTGCAAACCATGAAGCAGGTTACTCTTTTGTTATTATTTATTTTCTCGTTTCAGGGATATTCTCAAGAGAGCAGAATTAAGATCTCCGGTAAAGTGAGAAGTGACTCTCTAGTGGTTGAAGGGGCTCATGTTATCAATTTAACTTCGAAGGTAGGAACTGTAAGTGATGCCCTCGGAAAATTCAAAATTCCCGTTAAATTGTACGATACTATTCTATTTTCTGACATAGAATTTAAAAATATTCAGGTTATAGTTAATGAGGCCAATATCTATGAAAAATATTTAGAGATTGACTTTCAAGTCAATATCAATGAGTTAGATGAGATAATTATTGCTAATAATATGGCCGGATCCTTGGGTTTACCAAATTCAGATAGAGACCCATTAAGTCAGGCAGAAAGAAAAACAAATTATTATAAAAAAGGTGGTGCTATAACCAAACTGCAAGGACTTCTCTCCGGTGAAGCCAAAAAAAGGAGATTACTTCAAAGACTGAGCGAAGAGGATGAAAAAACGAGAACTTACCAAATACAAATACTAAAGATTAGAGCATACTTTAAGGATGAACTTTTTATTAATTCGCTTAAAATTCCTGAGGAAGATATCAATAATTTCATTAGTCATTGTATTCAAAAAGGAGTTATCCAAATGTATAAAGGAGAGAGATATCTGGAAATTATTGATGTCTTTATCGCTTCTACCGAAAGTTTTAAAAAATTAAAAAATCCTGCTTTAGCCCCTGAATAAACAACAGAATTTTAAAAATAAGGCAGGTTGAAAACAATGAAACTCAATCCACAATTTTCCATATATATTTACTGGCCAAAGTTTTATAAGGATGCCAACCTTCAGCAATTTCATTAAGTTTTACTTTTAGCTCTTTGTTCTCTAAATCTATTTGGTACAATTTCTTCATCCCTTTTTGTATACCCAAATCATCTATGGGGAAAACATTAGGCCTATCCAGGGGAAACATCAATATCATTTGTACTGTCCACCTCCCTACCCCTTTAATTTGAGTTAAATACGCAATTATCTCCTCATTGCTTTTAGACCATAAATAGTCAAAGGATATGTCATTTTCTAATGAGAATTCAGCTACATTTTTGACATATCTAACCTTGTTATTCGACAAACCAATACCTCTCAGCAAATCGTGCTCCATGGTCAATAAATTTCTTTCCGTAGGATATCCACTCACAAAAAGGTCTGTAAATCTATTCCAAATGATTTTCACTACCTTAGTAGACAGTTGTTGGGATACAATAGAATTTAGTAACGACATATAAATATCCACTTCAAGCTCAGGCCTCACAGAGCTCTTCATTTTATTAATCGCCTCCGTTAAAATTTTGTCTTTCTCTAAGAACTTTAGAATTTCACTATAGGGTTTCAAATTTCAACTTAAATTGGTGAGAATATTATATTAATCCTGCAGTTTTTGTTACAATTACATCTTCATTTTATTGAAGAAGGTTTATTACATTTGCAGGCATAAAAATAACATTTTCATACAATATGAAGGAAGTAAAAATATTATTCTTAATTCTGATCATTCCTTTATTCGCTTTTGGGCTGCATAAATATTATATCAGTTTGACTAAAATTGATTACGTTGAGGAAGAAAAATCAGTACAAATAACGATGCGCTTTTTTATTGACGATATTGAAAAAACACTTGAGAACAGGTACGAAATTGAACTTGAACTAGCCACGAAACAAGAAAACAAAAAAGCTAATATCTACCTGGAGAGGTATATAGCCTCAAAATTTGAAGTTATTATCAATCAAAATGTTAAATTATATAAATTCCTGGGTAAGGAATACGAAAACGATGTGGTTTTTTTCTATCTAGAAATTACTGATATTGAAATGATTAATCAAATATCTATACAGAATAGGATGCTTTTTGAAGAATTCCCGGATCAGGAAAACTTCGTGAAAATAGACATCAATAATTCCAAAAAAACTTTTGTATTGCGCAAAGAAAATGATAAAGAAATGTTAAACTTCTGACCAGATAATCATCGTACTTGCGAAATATATTACTTTCGAAAATTCAAATTTAAAATCAAATAATTAGGGATGAAAAAAATTACATATTTGCTATCTTTTTTACTTGTTACAACGGTCTCATTTGCACAGGAAAAAAAGCAAGAGGTAAAAGAAAAACAAGAAGGTCATACTAACATCAATAAATTTAGACAATTAAAAGAAGAGCTTCCCACTTCAAATACTTATCGTACTGCTTCAGGTGCACCGGGACATGAGTATTACCAACAAAAGGTGGACTATAAAATGGATATCATTCTAGATGATGAGAACCAGCGTATTTACGGAGAAGAAACTGTTACTTATCACAATAATTCACCGGATGATCTGGAATATTTATGGGTTCAACTAGATCAAAATATAAGAGCTGCTGATGCGGCAACAAACGATATTAAAACCAGTGGCCCGTCTATAATTTATAATCCAAAGAAATTCACGCAAAGTTTTTTGGGAAAACCTTTTGACGGTGGGTTCAAATTAGATTATGTCAAAGACATTAATGGTAACGATTTAGCTCATACTATAAATGGAACAATGATGCGAATTGATCTGCCTCAGATCTTAAAATCAGGCCAGAACACGTCGTTTAAAATAAAGTGGTGGTATAATATTAACGACCACACAATCAATAGAGCACGTTCCGGTTACGAACACTTCAAAAAAGACGGAAACAATTCTTACGTTATTGCACAATTTTTTCCAAGACTTGCTGTCTATAATGATGTAGAAGGCTGGCAAACTCTTCAATTTTTTGGACAGGGTGAATTTGCCTTGGAATTTGGAGATTATGAGGTAAATATAACTACTCCGGCTGATCATGTATTGGAAGGGACAGGTCATATTTTGAACAGGAAAGAAATGCTTACCAAAAAACAATGGAAAAGGTATGAAGAATCGCAAAACTCTTTTGACAAACCGGTAATCATAGTTACCCAGGAGGAAGCAGAAGAAAATGAAAAGAGTTCTTCTAAAAAAACTAAAACATGGAAATTAAAGGCAGAAAATGTTCGTGATTTTGCCTTTGCCAGTTCACGTAAATTCATTCTTGATGCGCAAGCGGTAAAAATTGGAAATAGAACAGTAATGGCAATTTCTGTATACCCAAAAGAAGGCAATCCACTTTGGGAAGAATATTCAACAAAAGTTGTTGTAAACACATTGGAATCTTACTCTGAACAAATGTTTGATTATCCTTACCACAAAGCTATTTCAGTTCATGCAAAACAACAAGGAATGGAGTATCCTATGATCTGTTGGAACTATGGCAGACCAAAACCAGATGGCACTTATTCTACAAGAACTAAAAATGGTATGATCGGGGTTATTACACATGAAGTTGGGCATAATTGGTTTCCTATGATCGTAAATTCCGATGAACGCCAGTGGGGGTGGATGGATGAAGGTCTGAACACTTTTGCTGAACTAATTGCAGAACAAAGGTTGGAAAAAGGGTTCCCGTCAAATGGATTTCCTAGAGGTGTAGTTGGTTATATGAGTGGCAGTCAGGATGGAATTGCTCCGATCATGAGCCAACACGAGAATGTCTATCAAAGCGGACCTAATGCTTATTCAAAACCTTCTGCAGGTTTGTATATGCTAAGAGAATTTATTTTAGGCCATGAATTGTTTGACAAAGCTTTTAAAACATATGCTGAACGTTGGAAGTTTAAACACCCTACTCCCGCTGATTTTTTTAGAACAATGGAAGATGCATCCGGTACAGATCTAGATTGGTTCTGGAGGGGATGGTTCTATACGACAGACTACAATGATATTGGGATAAAAGAAGTGAAAAAATTTGTAGTTACCGATCAACCAACAGAACGTGCCAGAAATATGTATAAGCGTTATGGTGCAAATGTAGAGGATTATCTTCCGGCTCTTTTTTTAGTAAATACCGATAGCGAGGAATATAACGATGAAATGGCAAAGATTGAAGACCCTTCAAAAGACATTCCCTTTTTAAAGGAATACTTAGCCGATAATTTTTCGGCGGAAGAAAGAGAATCTTTGAAAAATACTAAATATTTTTATGAAATCGTATTTGAAAAACCAGGAGGCTTAGTAATGCCAATCTTAGTGGATTATGTATATACTGATGGTTCAAAGGAAAGTAAATATTATCCCGCCGAAGTTTGGAGATTTAACGATAAAGAAGTGAAAAAAATTCTTGCTTCAGATAAGGAAATTAAAGAAATTATTATTGATCCTAACCAGTTAACAGCTGATGTGGATACAGAAAACAATACCTGGCCCAAAAAGGTAGAAGATTCCCAATTTGACCAGTTCAAAAAGAACTCTGTTAAGAACTAAATTAATTATTATTAAAAGTCCTAAGAAGATAAATTACTTATTCTAAGATTATTATGAAAAAAACATTATTAACGGTGATAGCAATTAGTTTTTTAGCTTTTTCCTTTACCAATATAAAAAAGACTAATTATAAGGTCAACACAGCAACCTCAAAGATCAATTGGAAAGGATTCAAGCCTACCGGTTCTCACTATGGAACGATCGATCTTGATAATGGAAATCTTCTTATTAAGAATGATAAGATCATTGGAGGCGAATTTACAATCAACATGAACAGTATTGTTGATCTGGACATGCCAGCGGATAATGAATACAACGCTAAATTAGTGAGTCATTTAAAAAGTGCCGATTTTTTTGATGTAGAAAAATATCCGAATGGCTCCTTTCAGATTAAGGAGACCGAAGATAAAGATGGTAAAACTTTAATTAAAGGCGAATTAACCTTAAAAGGTATAAGCCATCCAGTTTCTTTTTTAGCAGATGTTAAAATTGAAAACGGTCAATTAACTTTAAAAAGTGAAACCTTTAAGATTGACCGTTCTAAGTGGAATATTCGTTATAAATCGAAGTCGTTTTTTGATGATCTAAAAGATAAGTTTATTGAAGATGTCATGGAAATATCTATTGAAGTAATAGCGAATAAATAAAAGGTATTAAGTCAAGATCCCGCTGAAAAAACAGGATTACCCCCCGAACGTACTATATTAGCAACGGGAGGCCTGCCACGCCATGCCTTCGGCAGATAAACCGGCAGGCGGGTTCAAGTTACATTTTTGGGGTCGTTTAAAAACTCCATAAATACCGATAACTATCGGTAGAGTATCACTAATAGTTATTAAAAAATGTCTTAAGTTTCCTTAAGGCATTTTTTATACATGTATCGCAAATGTATCTTTTAACTCGTTTATTATAAAAGTACTGTGGGTGCTGCTTATATGATCTAATGTGGTTAATTTATTATTTAAAAACTCCCGATAAGCGTGCATATTTGTTACAACAATTTTCAATATATAATCATATTGCCCGCTTACATTAAAACATTCTAAAACCTCCTCAAAATTAACTACTTCTCTTTCAAATTTATTTACATATTCATGTTTGTGTTGGATTAATTTTATCTGACAAAAAACGACAAATGCTTTGTCTACTTTTTCCTTATCCACCAGAGCCACATACTTCTTAATAACACCGTTTCTTTCCAGTTTTCTTACACGTTCATATACGGCCGTACTAGATAAATTTAAATGCACAGACAACTCCTTTGTCGTAATTTTGCTATCCTTTTGAAGATAATCTAATATTTGCCTGTCCGCTTTATCAAAAATCATATTGTAAAAAGTTCTAAATTATTTAATTATTTATTCTATTATATGTAAATATAACTACTTATTATAATATATATAGTTTTATTATCTATATTTTACATTATCTATTGATTTTATTACTATAAAAGTATAACTTTGTGTTATAATCCTAAAATTTGTCATTATGAAATTTCATCCGGCCGATAGTATTCAAGATTTACAGTACTTTGGTGAATTTGGAGGTGTTAATCCTTCTATTTCAGATTCATCAACCTATACTTTTTTAGCTGCAAAATCCATGTTGGATACCTTCGAAGGAAATTTAGAAGGTTGTTATCTATATTCACGTCACACAAGCCCCAGTAATTTGTATTTAGGTCAGGCTTTAGCGGCCATGGAAGGAACAGAAGCAGCCAATGTTAGTGCCTCGGGTATGGGAGCCATTACACCAACTTTAATGCAACTTTGTAATGCCGGTGACCACATTATTTCAGCCAGAACTATCTATGGTGGAACCTATGCGTTTTTAAAAAATTTCTTTCCAAAATTTAATGTTCACACTTCCTTTGTAGACATAACCGACTTGGAAAAAATTGAGGCTGCCATAACAAAAAATACCAAAGTTGTTTTTTGTGAAGCCGTAAGCAATCCTTTGTTAGAGATAGCCAATCTAAAGGCTATATCCACAATGGCTAAAAAATATAATTTGAAATTAGTGGTTGATAATACATTTTCGCCTCTAAGTATTTCACCAATAAAATTAGGAGCCGACATAGTTATCCACAGTTTAACAAAATTTATAAATGGCACTAGTGATACTGTTGCTGGTGTAGTATGTGGTTCCAATGAATTTATTGATAGTTTGCGCAATGTAAATGACGGCGCAAGTATGTTACTTGGTCCTGTTATGGACAGTTTAAGATCAGCAAGTGTGTTGAAAAACATGAGAACCTTGCATATCCGTATGAAGAAACACAGTGAAAATGCAATGTATTTGGCTGAAAAATTTGAAATTGATGGCTTACCAATTATTTATCCCGGATTAGAAAGCCATCCACAGCACGATTTATACAAAAGTATGTACAATGAAGAATTTGGCTATGGTGGTATGCTCGCATTCGATGCCGGGTCTTTGGAAATGGCAGATGATCTAATGGAGCTCATGCAAAAAAGAAATTTAGGATACCTGGCCGTTAGTTTAGGTTTTTACAAAACATTATTTAATGCACCGGGTACGGCAACCTCTTCTGAGATACCTGTGGAAGAGCAAATTAAAATGGGGCTTTCGGATGGATTAGTTCGTTTTTCCATTGGTTTGGATAATAATATTGAACGTACGTATCAAGAAATGAAAAAATGTATGCAAGAAATCGGTGTTCTAAAGGTTTTGTCGGAAACGATAAATTAAAATCGTATTAATTATTGTTTTACTTATTATTCACTCTCATACAATCGTAATCTATTTCGGACTGCATCTATTTCACTTTGAAGATCATCTACCTTATGTAATAGGTTGAATACCACATCAATACCTTCAATATTTACATTTAATTCATGGTGAATTCTTATCATTTTTTCTACATCATTAATTTTATCCTGATGTAGACAGGATACTTTTTCGATTGTTGTTATTTCAATTAGACCAGCTTCATTCAGCTCTTTAAAAAATGATGTTTCTACTTTGTAATGAGAACAAAGTTGAACTAATGGGATGAAATTTATCGCTTTCATATCTATCTTAATTTAGCCAATTCTTCAAATAATTTTTTCTCTTTATCCGTAAGATCAGTTGGTGCATTTAATTGATAAGTAATGAATAAATCTCCAAACTGACCTTCCTTTTTGTAAACCGGAAAACCCTTGCCTTTTAGCTTTACCTTGGTTCCATTCTTCGTTTCCGGTTTTACTTTTAGTTTCACTTTTCCGGTAAATGTACTTACATTTATTTCGCCACCTAAAATTGCCTTGTACAGATCAAGATCAATGACAGTATACAAATTATCTTTATCTCTTTTAAAACTCGTATGGTTGGCTATTGAAAATTTGATGGTCAAATCACCATTTGGCCCTCCATTAACACCTTTACCACCGTGTCCTTTTATTTTTATTATTTGCCCATTTTTAACCCCTGCAGGTATCGTTAAACGAATGTTTTTTCCATTAACCGTTAAAGTACGTTTATGGGTTTGGTATACATCTTTTAGATCAAGATGCAATTCTGCATTAAAATCTTG
>DAOUPU010000208.1 GCA_030625995.1 Flavobacteriaceae bacterium | reverse complement strand
TCTAAACGACTTTGAGATTCATATTGAAGTCCTTCCTCTACGCTATCGTTCGGAGTACATGATGTAAAAAGGTTAAGCATTAAAAAAATTGCGAATAGGTACGTTGTTAATTTCATAATAAATATATTTTTAGGTTTATATTCTGCTTTTGTTCTGTCTTTTCAGAATTATTATAAATTACTTGACGACAACTCAAAAAATATTTGTCTTTTATCCAATTAAGTTATCAAATGATGTACATCAACAAACATAAATTAAATGATTGTCTGTATGACCCAACTGTTTTATTTGCGATCAAGTTAAAAAAAGATAATCAATGGAGAGAATCCAGCCTTTTCATTTTGAAATAATTTCCTTCATCCCACGGTTCTGTAAAAAATACAAATTGATTTCATAACTCCTTTTTCTTTCTCTTTTACAAATATAGGGAGTCATTATAAATACCGGGTAAGGTAAAACCGTAATAAAAGTAAGGGAAACCCATACTTTTTTGGAGGTTTTCACGTAATTCCTTTCCATCAAGATAGACTAGTTTTGATAACTAAATAAAACAGAACAAGGAGAAAATATTGAAATTAATATTGAATAAAGATTAAAATCATGATGTTAAAGTACTAAATGTTAACACATTGAATAAAAACAGTTCAGCCTTGTAGTCAAAAAAGCAAACCCATTAAAAATTAATTCCATGACAAGAGTAAGATTAGAAATCGACGAAGTAAACATTTACAGATCAAAAAAAAGATGGAACCTCTATTTTGTAGTGGCCATAGAACATCCTACTGACGAAGACAAAATGATTCTTACAACCCTGCCTAAAAAAACAATTAAACTAAGTAAAAGACATAATAATTCGTTTCAATTCGACACAGACGAATTCGGTTCGGAAGGATTGTTTGTTTTGAGTAGAGAACTACCTTCAGATAGAGAATTAAATGCTCATATATATTTAAGGCATACACGAAAATCAATAAGAGATTTAGGTAAAATACTCAAAGAAGTACAATCCGGTATTGGCGAAGACGCATCCGGGATAATTAATGACATTGTAGGGACTACAACCACACCATGGTTGGTCATTGCTAAAAAAGCAATTCCAATGATTGGGAAGATCCTTACAAAAATTCCCGATCGGGATTTTGGATTTTTAAGTGCCTTTGAAAGATTCGGACCTGAATTCGAAGAGAAATATGAAATCGACAGAAAAAAAGAATTTAGTGGTAACGCATCTTTGGTATACAGTTGGTCTATTGAAGAATAATACTTTTTCAACCTATTCAAAGACTAAATATTATTTCATTATAGCTGTCTGAAATTATGAATTTATTATGGGTACTGAAATGGAGAAATCTAAAAATGTTAATTTTGAATAATCCAGATTCTTCGGCTTCGCTCAGCCTGCCTGACTTCCTTCGGTAGTTAAACCGGCAGGCAGGAATGACAATATAATAAGCTATTCAGACAGCTTCTTTGATATTTTATATGATTTTCTCAGTTTTTTAAGGCCAAAACATATTCAGCAACAGCAAGTTTAGCTTCTTCTGACAAATAATTCTGAGGAGGCATCTCAGGATAATCATCACGCAAGTTTTTCGGTTCATTCATGTACTCCACCATTCCTTCAGGATTGTCCTTATAGATCATTTGTATAACGTTTACCGGCACACCAATTAACCGTATATCATAAGCATGACAACCAGAGCAAATCCCGTAATAGGTATATTCTCCCAATTCTTTTTTTGATACCTTTCTAGGCTCTGCAGGTTTGTCTAATAAAAAAGAGGCCACATCTTTTGTATTGTCAATTTTCGGTGTACCAAAGTTTCCCAATCCAAAAGTTATATATTTATTTTTATTTCTAATCGTACTACCAGAACCTCCACCAATAGCCAAAATATCTGGTCCCCTGCTAGACAACTGTGTTAGCATAAGTGCCTTAATTTCACCAATGGGTTCGTATCCATTATTAACCATAATATTATCCAGGATCACTATATTATCAGGATTCGGATCAGATTCAGGGTCATTGGAGGCTTTTGCTCCCCCATTTTCAAAATCAGTAATAACTATACCAACATTCTTATTACCACTTATCAAATTATTTTCAATTATTACATCATCTGCAGCCATAACCAAAATTCCTGTACCCGCAGGAATTCCTGATACTATGGAACCCGGTGCTCCAAAATTCTCATGATTATTTTCATGAATAAAGTTATTTCTTATTATGATATCATAAGCAGTTTTTATTGGCAAACCGGGAGTGATAAAAGCCAAAATTCCACCTGTGTTATCATAGGCATTATTATTTTCAACCAAACAATGTCTCGAATTTTCTATTTCTATTCCAGCCACATTTCCATAGACCTCATTGTGCAATACATCTATATTATCGCACATACCAACATATATTGCAGCATCTTCTATACCCGTCAAGATATTATATTCGATCAATCCGTTTTTGCCATATTGAGGAAATATTCCATATACACCGGCATCAATTATCCAGTTATTTCTCAACACAAAATTATTTCCGGCCTGTCCCATGATACCATTCCCCTTATAGTTAATAATTTTAAACCCTTCTATTTGGATTCCATTACCGGAATATAAAAATGCATCGTTCAGCTCTTTTTTACCATCCAGGGTTGGCCAATTACCATCTTTAATAATCCCTTGAAATGTAATATCATCCTTGTCAATGTACACGGTTTCTGAATAGGTGCCCGGATATACACGTATTAGATCACCTGGTTTCGCTTTCTTTACGGCATCCATAATTATATCTCCCTTTTTAACCTCAAAGATCTCACCAGTGAATTCTTTCACAGGTTTTGATACAATGGTATCATTTGCATTAGAAGTTGCCCTGTACAATGTGTTTTTTACGGGCAAGGGAGTATCACCACTATTTGGACTAAAAAATTTATACCCGGTAAAAAAACCTATTAACAATATGAGTATAGTGTATACGATTTTTTTGAGTATTGATGTCTTTTTTGGTTTATTCATTATAGTTATAATTATAGAGTTAAGAATTAATATTTTGCAATTCTTTACCCGAAGGTAATATCTCAGGAACTTTAGGTTTAAAGGATTCGTCAGTTAAGGTATTTAAAAAATCAACCAGCCTGTCCAACTCATAATCCGTTAAATTAGGTTCCCAAATGTGCCAGTGTAGGAATAAATCTTCATTTTCCGGAACTGCATGTCCTCTACCCTTCGTATAAAATTCAACAGCCTCTCTAAGTGTCTTGAATTTTCCTGAATGCATATAAGGTGCAGTTTTTCCAATATTTCTCAAACTTGGAACTTTAAAACCACCTCGACGGGACTTATCGTTAAATGTTATTTCTGCTCCGGGATCAAGTGGTAGCCCATCAGGTTCTGGTGTTCCAATCACTGCTATTTGCTGATTAGTAAACAATGGTGGTGTATGACACTCTGCACATCTTGCTACAACAGATCTGAAAATATTCAATCCTTCGATCTCTTTCTCATTTAAAGCCTGATGATAACCATGTGCATATTGATCGTAGCGGCTGTTTAAAGAAATTAAAGAAGATTCAAAAGCAGCTATTGATGTATATATTTCATGCAGTTTTATGCTGTCATTTGGTTTTCTTTTAGGAAATGCATCCGCAAAAAGTCTTTGATAATTCCATATGCCGTTCAATGTTGCCAAAAGCTGGTCTTCTGTAGTACCCATTTCATCCTCCGCATACAAGGGACCCTGCATTTGCTCCTCTAAACTGCCGGCACGTGCATCCCAAAATAGCTTTTTCAGGTATGCCACATTCCATAAACTCGGAGATGCTCTTTTTAATTTTGCCTTGTGAATCCCTATCCCTACCCCTTTGCCATCACTAAACCCCAATTCAGGATCGTGACAACTAGAACAGGAAATAGATCCATCTGCGGAAAGGATTGGATCAAAAAATAAATATCTTCCCAGATCAATCTGTTGTGGACTGAACCCATCCCGAACTTTGGGTAATGCTGTTTTTAGACCGCCAACTCCTTTATTTTCCAGAGATTCATATTGTAAATATAAATTTCTTGAAATACATTGATTATTCTCATTCAACTGAAAACCGGGGGGACATGTCTTGCAAAGTTCGATTTCAGATCTAAAAACCCGCGAATATTCTTTGGTTGGACCTGATCTATAAAAATTTTGCATTAGGTAGAATATCAATAAAATACCCAGTAGTACTATACTTATAAAAACTAATCTTTTCACCCGTTCCATATTGATTACAAAAATAAACCGCTGCTATTCTTAACAACGGTTTAAATTTAAGTAATAATTCTATTGTTTAAAAAAAGCAATCCTAATTTTTACTTATTTACGGCAACGATTCTGTAAAAATTACTT
>DAOUPU010000093.1 GCA_030625995.1 Flavobacteriaceae bacterium | reverse complement strand
TTTCATTATAAAAAGCATAAAATCTATTTGTATAAAGAAGACTTTGAGGAATTTAGCACCATGCTGAATCAGGCAACACAGTACGTTCTAGATGAAAAAGGTCAAGAAGTTATAAGTGAACGCCATCAAAAAGATTATCATAAACCTACTGATGATGAAAAAAATGGAAGCCCTAATGAAAGTGCTTCTTCTGAAAGTTTTACCGATGTGAAATTTGAAGATATTTAATAATAAAAACCATTCAAAATTTTGAATGGTTTTTATTTTTTATACCATTACCGACTTTTTCTGAGAAGCTAACGGAATGAACAAGCCTTCGTTAAGTAAATTTAGTACCGCCACTTTATCTTGTGATTTGACCAAAAAAGAGAGGTTATAATTGCTTCCTCCATAGGATATCATACGAATTGGAATATCTACCAAGCAATTAAAAATTGCAGCGGTGACACCTTTTTTATTTTGAGCAATATTACCTGCAATACAAATTATACTCAAATCATTATCTACTTCAATACTACCAAAGCCTTCTAGTTCCTGAATAATTTTTTCCAGCTGTGAGATATTATCAATTGTTAGGGATACAGCAACTTCAGAAGTAGTAATCATATCAATAGGAGTCTGATTCTGATCAAAAACTTCAAATATTTTTTTTAAAAACCCATAAGCCAATAACATTCTATAAGATTTTATTTTAATAGCGGTAATATTATCTTTTGCAGCTACGGCTCTGATCTTTTCAACCCTGGCATTATTATAGATCAAGGTCCCTTTTGCTTCAGGTTTAAAGGTGTTCTTGAGCAATACAGGTATATTGTTCTCCTTTGCCGGAATTATGCTTTGTGGATGTAATATTTTTGCTCCAAAATAGGCCAGCTCAGCAGCTTCATCAAATGAAATTTCTTCAATTGAAAAAGTTCGATCAACAAATCTTGGATCATTATTATGCATTCCATCGATATCTGTCCATATTTGAATTTGACTCGATGCAATTGCCGCTCCAATAATGGAGGCTGTATAATCACTCCCTCCCCTTTCTAAATTATCAATTTCATCCTTTCTGTTTTTACAAATAAACCCTTGTGTAATAAATGTTCTTGTGGAAGGATATTTCGCCAATATTCTTTTCAAATGATCCTTAATATAATCATTGTCCGGTTCATTATTTTGATCGATGATCATAAAATCCAAGGCAGATATTAGCTCCGATGATTCGCCTATTTCATTTAAATATAACTGAAATAAATTTGTAGAGACTATTTCTCCTTGCGCCAAAATTATTCTTTGGATTTTGGAGGTGTGATCATCACTCACTAAAGATTGCAAAAGGCCATTATGAAGACGTAGAAATGCAGTTGCCTTTTTGATACTTTCATCCTTATTATATAAGTCATTTACGACATCTAAATATTTTATATTCAGGGTGTTAATTACAGATGAGGCTTCGGAAATATTTCCTTCTGACAGTAAGTTAGAAATGTTCTGCAAAGTATTTGTAACACCAGACATGGCTGATAGTACAACAATTTTACTCTCATTCATTGAGGAAACAATGGCTGCTACTTTCTTGATATTATCGACTGTGCCTACAGAAGTTCCTCCAAACTTTAATACGATCATAATTAAAACGGTTTATGCAAATATTCAAATAATTATGATTGCTGTAAAATATTTATGATATATTTACGAAATATAACATTTTGTTTAAAATACAACAATGAGAACTATTCAAGAAACGGTCGAAACAATAATAAACCGGACACCATTTATTGAAGAGGCTATGCAGGAGAAATTAATTAATATTTCATCATTGGCACGTGTTATTCAACCTGAAGTGGAAGAAATTTTAGGGAAGAAAGTGAAGTCCGGCGCTATTATGATGTCGATTAACAGACTCTCTCCAATCAATATATTAAGAATTAGAAAAAATATAAAGTCATTTTCATTAAAACTTGGAGATTTTATAGTTCGTTCAGATTTGTATGATTACACTTATAAGAATTCCAGCACCTTGTACAAGCAAATATCCCTGTTATTTGGTAAAATAGGTAGCAATAGAGAATCCTTTTTTACGGTTTCACAAGGAATTTTTGAGACTAATATTGTAATTAGTTCAAATTTACGGGAAGATATTAAAGCTTTATTTTCTAACGAAGTATTAATATGTTCTATGAAAAAATTAGCTTCGATCACCATAAAGCTACCCAAATCGAATTTAGAACAATCCGGAGTGTATTATTTTATTTTAAAACAACTGGCTTGGGCAAATATTCCTGTCCAGGAAGTTATTTCAACAACCCACGAAATGACTTTGGTTGTTAAGGAAAATGACATTAACCAAACATTTTCGATATTAATAGAACTTAAAAAAAGTAAATGATTTTATGGTTGATGAGTACCTAACCGTTGGTTATATTTTTTCTGAAAAAATTTGAAATACATATACAGCATGTAATTTACCTCAATTCCATAATCAATATTAGGCTTATAATCTATTGTTAGTTCATATAGCATAGGATCATACCTCAAGGGTTGCATAACTCGAATATTCCATTCAACCACCATCATGTAATTCCTTACAGCAAGAGTTTGGTTTGAATAATAAGACATTGGAAATTGTGTTACTAACCAATTTTCAAATCCTATTTCTAAAATTATTATTTCATACTCAACTTTCTCATTTACTATTTTAATTGTGTCATAGGCGGTCTCTATTGGTTCAATAGCTCTTGACTCAGGATTTTTCTTCTGTGCCGAACAGCTGGCAATAATTATAAATGCTAGAAGAATAAATACATTTTTCATCCTGATATTTATTTAGGAATGATCTAAATACAGCAATTTCTATACCAAATTTATATTTTATTGAAAGCGTTGGCTAAATTCTTAATACTATCTGAGGCGATGAAACTTTCCATGGTTTGTGATTTGCTTATTGCAATATCCGCAGTTAAGCCATGTAAATAAACTCCTAGAATGGAAGCTGCATTGGATGTGTAATCCTGTGCAAGGAGTCCGGTGATTATTCCGGTCAATACATCTCCACTTCCTGCGGTTGCCAGTGCTGGGTTCCCGGTTGTATTAAAATAAATTTCACCATTATGTGCAATAGCTGTATGAGCACCTTTTAATATAACAATGCAATTAATTTTTATTGAAAGATCAATTAACTTTTCTAATTTTTCATAGTCATTCTTCCATTTCCCAACTAAACGCTCAAATTCCTTAGGATGTGGTGTTAATATTGAATTTTCAGGAATTAATTTAAAAAATTCTCTATGCCTGGCTATAATATTTAGTCCATCGGCATCAATAACCAGGGGAAGCTCATTCTCCATTAAAAACTTCCCAAACCCTATACTTGTTTTCTCTCTGGTACCCAGACCCATTCCAATTCCAATCACCGAGGGTTTTGTTTTATAATTAAAAAACTCTAAATGATCCTCAGCATCCACTTCTACCATCACTTCGGGATTTGTCGATTGAAGAATATCATAACCACATTTAGGAATATATGCCGATACCAGACCACTCCCCGCTCTTAAGGCGGCTCTGGATGCCAGTACGACAGCACCAATCTTACCAAAACTTCCTCCAATGATCATACTGTGGCCATAGTTACCTTTATGAGAAAATTTATTTCTTTTTTTAAAAAGTGATCGAATATAATTCTTGTCAACCATTTTATATTTGACTGAAAAAGAATCTAATACCTCTTTATCTAATCCTATATCTAAAATATGCCAACTTCCACAAAAGAACTGGTTTTCAGGTAGTAAAAATGCTAATTTAGGATTTTGAAAAGTTAGGGTTTCTGTTGCTTTAATTACTGAGTCCTCGTCTAATACTGGCATTTCTGTAAACATTCCCGAAGGAACATCAATTGAAATAACCCTAGTTTTGGATTTATTAATTAGTTGAATAACTTCCTTGACAAATCCGTCCGGGGTTCTCGACAGTCCAATTCCAAATATTGCATCAATGACCAGGTCGTTTGCACCTATTTTAGGAAATTTTTGTCTTGTACTTAGCTTACTTGGTTCATAATTTAGATCTGTCAATCGGTTGTAGTTAATTTCAAAATCCTTACTCCTTTTATTTCCCAGCACAATAAAATAAGGAATAACCTTGTATCCAGCATTCAATAACTTTCTTGCTATAACCAGACCATCACCTCCATTATTTCCAGATCCCGAGAAAATATGAATTGTAGGTTTCTCTAGCTTTAAATAATCTATGATCCAGTGATAACATTGTGTAGCGGCATATTCCATCAGATCTATGGAGGAGATAGGTCGATTCTCCATTGTTGCTTTATCCAATTGATACATCTGAAGTGCTGATAGAATTTTCATGATCTGATTTCTTAGTGAAACTCTATTTTTTAAAGGCCAATGAGCAATTAAAAATTGAAAGTTGAACCTACCAATGGTAGGAAGCCTAATTCCGTTCCTCATAATTCTTGGGAATTATGGAATCGTCGGTTAAACCATTTTATTTAATAAAGTTAGATAAAATCATTAGGATCTGGCACAGAATCTTGAAGAAATGGTTCTTTTTTTGATCAGAAAAAAATATTCAAAGAATTAATCTTTAAATACACCCATGTTCGAATATTTTTCCATACGCTTTTCAACTAGTTCTGAGATAGATAAGTCTTTCAAATCAGCATATGCTTTTTTAATTGCCAGCTCAACCGATTTATAGGTTTTTTGCCTGTCTGCATGCGCACCGCCAATTGGTTCTTTGATAATTCCATCTATAACCTTAAGTTTTTTACCATCGCTTGCTATTAGCTTTAATGCTTCAGCTGCCTGTTCTTTATAACTCCAGCTGCGCCACAGAATTGTAGAACAGTTTTCCGGAGAAATAACTGAGTACCACGAATTTTCCAGCATAAGAACGGTATCACCTACTCCAATTCCAAGAGCTCCTCCAGATGCGCCTTCACCGATAACAACAGAAATAATTGGAGTTTTCAATCTGGTCATTTCAAAAATATTTCGAGCAATCGCTTCTCCTTGCCCTCTTTCTTCAGCTTCCAATCCGGGGTATGCGCCGGGTGTATCTATTAAGGTCAGTACAGGTATACCAAATTTTTCAGCCATTTTCATTAATCTAAGTGCTTTTCGGTATCCTTCGGGATTGGCCATGCCAAAGTTTCTATACTGTCGTGTTTTTGTATTATAGCCTTTTTGTTGACCTATAAACATATAGGATTGATCACCAATTTTCCCTAAGCCACCTACCATGGCTTTATCATCTTTAACGTTTCTATCACCGTGTAATTCCATAAATGTTCCTTGAGTAAGAGCATTAATAAAATCCAAAGTATAGGGCCTTGATGGGTGTCTGGAAAGCTGTACCCGCTGCCAGGCAGTGAGGTTTTTGAATATTTCCTTTCTCGTATTTCGAAGTTTAAGTTCTATATTTTGGCAGGTTTCCGTAACATCAATATCACTCTCTTCGCCTATCAATCTACATTTATTTAACTGGTCCTCCAGTTCTTTAATTGGAAGTTCAAAATCTAAATATTCCATTTTATTAAGAGAATTATTACGTCAACATAAAAATTATATCGACTTTGTATTTTCGGTTAAAGTTACAAATATATAAACTTTGATTTATAATTATAATTTACTTCTTAAATCTTAATTTATTTTTGATTATTGCATTTAAAAATATGCTGAAAATTATTAATAATGCACCAATATAAAATTGCAGACTCATTTTTTCTTTATCTCCAAATATGATTACTGCCAAAAGAATTCCATAGACAGGTTCCAAGTTGTTGGTAAGAATGATTGTAAATGGTCCCATTTTGCGCAATAGATTTGTTGCAACAACAAATGGGTATGCTGTACAAAGAGTTGCTAAGATAGTAATGTATACCCAATCTGATCTATTCAGTACAAAATAAGAAGAGTTGAGATCACCATTAAAGAAAAGTACTATGGTCAAAAATATAAATGCCGCGAAGAGCTCATAGAATGCTATTTTGGTGGCTTTATAATTTTGTATTAATTTATTATTATAGATCGAGAAAACAGCTAGTAATAAAGCCGAAATTAAACCGAAAATTATTCCATTGACATACATTTCTTCTGCCCTAAAAATTATTACGAATCCAATAATTGTTATAATAGAAAGAAATAGTTCAGTAAAAGAAATTTTTTTCTTTTCAAACAGTGGCTGTAATAGAACCAAAAATACTGCACTCGATGACAGTGTGATAAGGGTGGTAGAAATATTCGAAATTTTAATGGCATAAAAAAATGTCGACCAATGAAGCGCGATCAGTATACCACCTATAAAGAATTTTATATAATCAATTGAGGTTTCGCTAAATGGATTCTTTTTAAATTTTAAATAAATAAATATCGTTATCGAGGCAATTAGTACTCTATACCAAACCAAAGACATTGCGTTTATGGTAATTAATGCCCCTAGAATAGCTGTAAACCCCCAAATAAAAACAATGAAATGGAGGTGAAGCTGATTTTTTAATTTATCGCTTGGCATTTGCTATGTATAAATATATTGCTAAGCCACCAAAAATAATATTCGGAAACCATACCATTAATAATGGTAGAGCATCGGCCGTGGAACCCAGGACTTCTGAAACTTTCAAGAAAAACACATAAATAAACATTAATGTAATTCCTATGGCCAAATTAATACCTATCCCTCCTCTTCTTTTTCTCGAAGAAAGAGATACGGCTATTAGAGTCAATATAAATGATGAAATTGGCAAACTTGTTCGCTTGTACAACTCTACTTTATAAGTATTTAAATTTTTTACTCCACGATCTTCAGATTGCTTTATATGATAGGAAAGGTCCAGAGAAGACATTTCCTTAGCCAAATAGGATACATATAATAAATCTTTTGGCTGAAAATTGAAGACCGTATCCATTTTAGTCCCAGAGCTTATACTATCTTTTTTAGCATATACATATCTTTTTTTATATTGATTTATTGTAAAAAGGCTATCTTTTTCTTTCCAATTGATACTACGACCATTTAACTTATATTTTAGTTCATTGCCTTCAAAATGTTCATAAAAAAAATTATAACCAATTTTATTTTCAAAATTATAACTTCCAAAGTAAACATAATCATCATCGCTCAATTGCAAACTCACTTTATACACCGCTCTTTTTTGCTGTTTTTTAGATGCACTTCTTAAATAAGTTTCCTGGAATTTCTCAAATGTTTTATTTGATTTAGGTACTATAAAGTGGTTGGCATAGAATGAAATCAGGGCAATTGTTGTCGCACCGATAAAATAAGGTCTCAAAAATCTTTTAAAGGAGATGCCTGAGCTGTTAATTGCAATGACCTCGCTATTACCAGATAACTTTGACGTAAACATTATGACCGAAATAAACAGAGCTAATGGCATAAAGGTATTGCCATAATTTATGACGAAGTTTAGATAATAATCATAAATGATCTCATCCAAAGTCAAATCAGAAGCTTTTAAAAACTTACCGACCTTTTCAGAAATATCGATTGATACTGCTATCGGAATTAATATCAACAAAGTAAATATAAAGGAAGTGAAGTATTTTTTTAATATGTATTTGTCAATAATTTTCAACAGATTATAAAGTTTTATTTCAAATAAATATGGACGAAACCGAAGAGAATTTTAACCTGAGTTCGATAAATATTTCTGTAAATAGAAATATTTATCGAACTCAGGTTTATAACCTTTTATCCATTTGTTTGACCATCATATTTTTCCATTCATAAAAATCTCCTGCTAATATATGCTTTCTTGCCTCACGAACCAACCATAAATAGAAACCCAAATTATGTATGGTTGCAATTTGTTTTCCTAAATATTCTTTAGATGCAAAAAGGTGCCTTACATAGGCTTTTGAATAATAGGTATCTACAAAAGTAATATTCATTTCATCAATTGGTGAAAAGTCATCTTCCCACTTTTTATTCTTAATATTTATAGTGCCATGAGCTGTGAATAACATACCGTTTCGTCCATTACGAGTTGGCATAACACAATCAAACATATCCACACCTAAAGCAATGTTTTCCAAAATATTAATCGGTGTACCAACTCCCATGAGATATCTGGGCTTTTCTTTCGGAAGAATATTGCATACTAATTCGGTCATTTCATACATTTCCTCCGCCGGTTCCCCAACAGAAAGTCCACCTATGGCGTTACCTTCAGCCCCAACATTTGCGATATATTCAGCTGATTTTTTTCTGAGATCTTTATATGTACTTCCTTGTACTATAGGGAAAAAGGACTGTTTATAATTATATTTTTCAGGATTCTTTTTTAAGTGGACCATACATCTATCCAGCCATCGATGCGTCATTTGCATAGAGTTCCTGGCATAAGTATAATCGCAAGGATAAGGAGTGCATTCGTCAAATGCCATTATAATATCGGCCCCGATGCTCCTCTGAATATCCATAGAAAATTCAGGTGAAAAAAAATGAGTCGAACCGTCAATATGCGACTTAAATTTAACTCCTTCCTCCTTGATTTTTCTATTGTCTGATAAAGAATAGACTTGATAACCACCTGAATCAGTTAAAATAGGTCGATCCCAATTTATAAATTTATGAATTCCCCCAGCCTTCTCCAGTATATCTGTTTTGGGGCGAAGATAGAGGTGGTATGTGTTGCCCAAAATTATTTCCGCATTGATATCATCCTTTAATTCTGTCTGATGTACGGCTTTTACAGAAGCTGCCGTACCAACAGGCATAAAAATCGGGGTCCTTATATCGCCATGATCAGTAGTAATTACCCCTGCCCTGGCACTACTATTTTTGTCAAATTCCTTTATCTCAAAATTCAT
>DAOUPU010000241.1 GCA_030625995.1 Flavobacteriaceae bacterium | reverse complement strand
GCTGATCAACAAATTTCTTCTTTCCTCCCATCAATTTTATCAAACCTTTCGTGTCGTGAGCAACCATAAAAGTATATTGCCATGAGTTTCCTTCTATGAAGCCCATATTTTTCTCAAAATTAGCACCTGTGTTCGGATTGTATGGATTGTACCAAGAACCATCATCATTTTTCGGTCGGAGCAGATCAAACTCTTTGTCGAAAAGCTTCCTATAGGATATTGATCTTTTGGAAAACCGTTTATAATCTTCATTCTTACCCAATTCTTTCGCCAATTGAGCGATGGCAAAATCCGTAATATTATATTCTTGAGTGGTGGACACGGAGCCACTTTTGGTTGTTTTCGTAGTTAAATATCCTTTATCAATATAATCTTTCAGTCCCGGTCTTAGTAGATTGTTCTCTATTTGATCTGCGCTTTTTACCATAGCTTCATAGGCCTTCTCAATATTAAAATCTCGAATCCCTCTAAAATAGGTGTCGGCCAGAACAATTCCGGCAGGATCTCCAACCATGGTGGTCGTTTCTGTGGCATTCAATTCCCATTTTGGCAACCAACCACTTTCATCATATATATCTAGCATACTTTTGACCATATCTGACTGTTGTTCCGGATAAACGAGTGACATTAGCGAATGAAGATTTCTATAAGTATCCCAGAATGAAAATACGGTAAATCTGGTTCCATCAGTTTTACCTGTTTCACGGGTAGCCATTTTTGGATATTCTCCATTTATATCGTTCAAGGTGTTCGGGTGAATCAAGGTATGGTACAAAGCCGTATAAAAAACCGTCTTATCATCTACAGTTCCTCCCTCCACCTCTATCCTGGACAATAATTTATTCCATTTGGAAGAAGTAGTTTGGTAGATCTCATCAAAGCTCTTTTTACTCGCTTCCTCCTCTAAATTTTCTCGTGCATTTTCTATACTTACATAAGAAATGCCAACCTTGATCTCTATCTGTGTTGCATGTTTCAGATCATACGAAAAATAAGTTCCTATACTATCTCCAACAACTTCTTTATAATAGTTTTTAAAAAGTCTTGTTTTGCCATTATAACCCATCCATTGACCTTCCACTCCTTCATTCTTTACAGTGTTCTTCCAAACTCCAAAATCATCTGCAGGACGGCTGAATTTTGCAACAAAATAAACCGGATATGCCTCATCTGACTTATAGTAGCAAAAACTGCCAACTGTTCTTATACCCTCAATTTCAGTGGATGAAACTATTTTTACCATCGCTCCTTGTTCATTTGTTAAGCCGAGACCTAAATTGATCAAAATATTGGCCCTCCCTGAGGGAAAAGAATATTTACTAATACCAACTCTTGTTGTAGCCGTGGTTTCTACGTTGATATTGTATTTTTTTAGCGTTGTACTGTAATATCCGGCCTTGGAAACCTCATTTTCATATGTACTGCCATAAATTAAATAATCTGTCTCTAATTTTCCGGTGGTTGGCATCGTTAAAATAACTCCCAGATCGGGACAGCCAACCCCACTTAAATTAACATGAGAAAATCCAGTTAAAAAAGTGTTCTCATTTACATAAGGATTAGACAACCAACGACTATCTTTTTCTAAAACATTTTGATTACCGGCAACATTAAAAGGAGACACACTTGCCATTCCTCTGGGTGCAATAGCTCCAGGATTTGTAGCTCCGAAATTGGAAGTGCCAATAAAAGGATTTACAAAACTAACAGCTTCTTGAGAAATACCGTCATAACCCGTAATCATTGCGATAATCGCACCAATGATTGATGGATATAATCTTTTTATTTTACTTTTCTGAAACATGTCCTTATTCTTTTTTAGCCTTAAGACGGATTGCTTCACCAACTGTTTTTACCTCCAGTTTAATTTCAGGATTTTTACCATTCAGGAACTCACAATCCAGCACCAGAGTATGCTCTCCCTTACCGATTTCCATTTTCTCTATTACTAAGTTTATCATTTTAATCTTGTTCCAACTCTTATCATACAGTATAGCGGTATTTCCGCCATCGTATCTAATAATCTGGTTATCAGATAAAGTTACAGGAAAAATAATTTTTTTATAGTTATCCAACTCCACTGAAATATTTTTACATTTGGTTTCTTCTAAGGCTTGAATTGTCAGCACTATGTCTTGATTCTTATAAGGGTTGTTAAATTCAAATGAAGAAAAAAGAGGTTCACCGGGTTGCCTTACTTTTTTTGCATGACGAAATATTTCTGTTTTAATCGGATATAAATTCCACTCATTTTCCGCTATAGACTCCAAATGGTATTCATTGTCCATATTTTCCATCTCTTTTTTCAAATCTGTAGGAAATGCACTACCCATTCTAGCTTGTTCCCATTGTTTCACCAAGTCTAAAATCTCATCAGACAAGCCATGTGTTTTTATTATTTTCGTACTAAGAACAAAAGCATAACCCGCATCATAAGCGGCTGAACGTACAAGCATCCATTCCATATCTTCGAGGCTAATTTCCGGAGTCATACTAAACCATCCCAACATACCAGGCATCATGTTCCTTCTGAAGTATTTTTGATTTTTCATACGGTATTCTGTTTGACTTTCTCGAAAACCCGCATACCAGGGCTCACCCCAATTCATGCGACTATAGATATGCCAAAAAAAGTGGGTTGTTCGGCTGGCATCAACTATTAAATTACTTTTTATATCATCTGACAGAGCATTATACCAAACATATGGCATCATTACCTCACCATAATTACCCAAACCTGTAGATTTATTACCCTCTAAGCCATCAAAAGATGTCTGACGCATACCCGTTTTGTTGTACAGTTCAGCTATATTTTCTGAAAGTTCTATGGTTAGATCTGTATTTGATAAAAACACTTTATAGGCGTGATCCAACAGTTTTGAAATCTTATCCCCTTCTTTGTGAACAGCAATTTTTGTATCGAAGGCCCCTCGCTGGCAATCCAATAATTTCCAAGGTGCTTCTTCACTAACTTTTCCATAACGAATCAACTCGTTGCCAATTTGGACAGTTCTTAGGCTATTGTTTTTATACTGATTAAAAAAATCTGGAGATTCAATGGTTATTTCTGTTTGCTTATCATCAATATTTGCTGTAATAACAGAAGACCCTACCTTTGCCAATCGTTGATCGGGTATAGGAGTTACATAAGGATCATTGGTGTTTATAAAATTAGAGAGCGTATGCAAACCAATACTAATTCCCTGTTCTTTAGCTTTATCAACACACATTTTCATCCCTTCATAACCATTTGGAAATTCTCCTTCATATAATTCAAAATGTCCCCAGCTTTTAAAAGTTTTTCCATAGTGATATAAATACTTTAAGCCTGCCTTTTTAGTAACTTCCAGAGCTTCATCAATGT
>DAOUPU010000212.1 GCA_030625995.1 Flavobacteriaceae bacterium | reverse complement strand
AGCATCTATTATTACTTTAGCAATTACATCTAAATCAAAATCACCTTTAGTAGTCGCTCCATGATAGATATTGAACGATAGCACTTTTACAATTCGATTGCTTTCAACTGTAGTTTGTGCCCATATTATTTGAGTTATTAGAATCAAAAATGAGACAATTATTTTTTTCATTTGTGTTTTTGTTAATCTATCCTTCATTTTTAATTCGCTTTAATCTCATATTCCCCATGAGCAATTTTGAATACACCATCTTTTATTTTCACATCAACAAAGTTTTGAGAATTTAAATCCATCACCACATATTGAGATTTTCTGTAATTCTCAGGTATAATAATTGTTGCAATTGTATTTTCGGGAATCTCAACGTTCAGATTAAAGGTTTTTTCTTCAATTTTCCATTGCGATGAAATAATACCATTTGGAGAATTAAAATCACATTTAACCCATTTAATAGTTCCAACCGGTTTTGGAGCTATAATTATTTCATTATAAGCTACTGAGCTATCATCCTGATAAATTCCACCAAGTCCGGAATAGAACCATTCCATCAAATGACCCAACATCATATGATTGTTCGATACATTTGTCAGTGCGGCCCAACTTTCCGTTAAGGCAGTGGCTCCTTTTTTTAATTGGTAGCCATAGCCGGGTCGGTCGCTTCTGTAATTCATTTTATAGAGAATATCAGACCTGCCATTTTCACTTAAGACACGTACTAAAAAATGGTATCCGATATCTCCTGAGGTCAGAGCATAATCGTTATTTTTAATAGATTCTATTAAGTTATTAAAAACTTTTTCTTTGTCGGTTTCCGGGATGATTCCTGTATAGAGTGACATGGCGTAAGCAGTCTGACTTCCAGTGGAAAAAACTCCTGTTTCTCGATGGTAATATTTTTCAAGCAAGGCGGATTTTACTTTGTCAGCGAGCACTTCATACTTATTATAATCACCCTCAAGACCCATCATTTTAGCAGTTTTAGCAATTAGCTGTAAATCATAATAATAGATGGATGTAGCTGTAACCGTTTTTGGAGTTAATTGTGCCTCACCGGGCTCTCCCGGTCCAAGGTCAAACCAGTCGCCTAATCCGTGATCCAGAAGATTGCTTTGTGATTTTCCTTGTAAATAGTCAACATATCGCTTCATCATGGGATATGCTTTTTTTAAAATTTCTTTATCGCCATACCATTTATACAGTTGCCATGGAATGATAACAGATGCACTTCCCCATTCCGGCGAGTCGCGAAATCCACCACCGAAAGGAACATATTCGGGAGCAATATCCGGTACCAGGCCATTATCAAGTTGTGAATCCATCATATCATCAACAATTTTACTGTATAAGGCATGTATATCATAATTATAATGCATAGATGGACCAATAAGATAAGTTTGTTCCAGCCAGCCAAGTTTTTCACGATGCGGACAGTCAGTAGCTACGCTTGCCATATTACTTTTGATTCCCCAATTGATCAGTTCAAAAATTTGATTAAAAAGCGTGTCAGAACAGTTGAATGAACCAACGGTAGGTGAAGAGTTACGGGTATGAAGCATTTTAAGCTCTATAATTTCCGTTTTGGAATTCTGGTTTTTAGGTTCAATAATTTCTATATCTGCGTATCTAAATCCATAGTAAGTGAATCGCGGTTGCCATTCTTCGACTCCTTTTCCTTTTAGAGTATAATTAAATTCGTATGGGCCGCCACCGCTTTTTTGTGTAACGTCTCCATCTTCATTAATGAGTTCATCCGGACGAATTCTAACTTGAGTACCTTTATTTCCTTTTACTTTTAAGGAGATAATTCCTGATGCGTTCTGTCCGAAATCGTATATGATCTTGCCGGTTTTGGATTTTGAAATTGTTTGAACTTCAAATTCCTGCATCACTTTTAGTGGAAAATCTGTTTCCGGAATAAGTTTGCCTGAAGAATCATTTATCAATACCGGAATTTTCCATTGGGAATCATCAAATCCAACAGTACTCCATCCCTTTTGTTCTAATCGTGCATCGTAATCTTCTCCTCCAAAAATACTGCTGAATACAATAGGGGAGGAGCTCACTTTACAATCCCCATCTGAGACAATATTTTCTATACTCCCATCTGTGTATTTTATGTGAATATTAAAGATTAGTTTTGGATAGCCATATGCGATCACCAATTTGCGATATCGCTCATTGTTGACGTTATAAAAACCATTTCCGACAATAGCGCCAAGGGCATTTTCACCTTTTTTAAGGCGTTCTGTTATGTCGTAGGAATTGTATAAGTTATGCTTTTGATAGAAGCTCCAACCAGGCGCTAGGAATCTGTCTCCAATCTTATTTCCATTGATATACAGTTCATAATGTCCGAGTCCGCTAATATTGATGCTGGCCTTCTCTATCGTTTTTGTTATTTCAAATGTTTTGCGAAAAAGAGGTACGATGGATCGCTTCTTATATTTATTTTTTAGACTTTTATTGAAACCATGAATACCGGGAACTAGTTTCAAGCTATCTTCTATTTTTTCAAAAGCAATCCATTGCGCATCTGCCCAGGGATCAATAATATCCTTGTTTTGTTTTGTTTTTGTGCAAGATATAATGACAATTAGCACAAAAAAAAGTAAGCTTATTTTTTTCACTAATCCATTTTTTTACGTCCGGAAATATCAAGGGTACCTTCAGAATAGGAAGCTGTTCCCAAAAATGATTTCTTTTTAAAAGTTAGATCAAAAGAAACTGTCACTCCTTGAATAAAGACTTCAAAAGTAACTTTACGTTTTTGTGAGTTAAGATTCCTGAGTTGTGCCTTAAATCCATCGACTAGAAAATACCCTGTTAATACCTCTTCTTCATTTACAAAAATGATATCACCATTTTGATATTGGTAAGGAGCTTCCGGCACATTAAATTCCCATGTTCCAATAAATTTTTTGTTTTTGATAATGTTATCTTTCTCGATGTAACCAGTTAATACTAATAGAATTAAAATTGCTGATCCTTTAATAATTAAATTTCTCATACTTGTATAGATGCTTATGGTTATAATTTATTTTTTTAATTGATGCGTTCTGCCAATTGATCTTTAACAGATATTACTCCGGATCTATGTAGTTCAACCATTTTATTGATCTCTACAATTATTTCCGGATGTTCTTTTGCAATATTATATTTCTCTGATGGATCCACCTCTATATTGAATAATAAGGGTTGTTTATGGATTACTTTTTTTGTATCCTTTACATAAGCAGTTTGTGTGATATAATGTAATTTATAAGCACCCTTTCTTGCTGCATATATTTTTTGTCCACGATAATAAATGATATCATCTCTTGTAGAATTATCTAAGCCAAATAAAACCGGTGTCAGGTCCTTACCGTCAATAACCCTGTCTGACGGAAGCTCTATATCGGCTAAACTACTTGCTGTAGTAAATAGATCAAGTGTTGACCCTATATCCGCAATGGTACCTGGTTTTAACTTACCCGGCCACCAAAATACTCCAGGTACTCGCATTCCTCCTTCCCAGGTGGTTCCTTTGCCGTCATGTAAAAGACCGGCTGACCCTCCGTGATCACCATAGCTTAACCATGGTCCATTATCGGAGGTAAAAACAACTAAGGTATTTTTATCAATTCCCATTTCTTTAAGGGTCTTTATTATTTTTCCTACACCGTGATCAATTTCCTGTAAAACATCCCCATACAATCCTCTCTTCGATTTGCCAATAAAATCCTTAGAAGCAAATAACGGAACATGTGGCAGATTATGAGCCAGGTACAAAAAGAACGGTTTCTCTTTATTTTCTATAATGAACTTTACCGCCGCCTCGTTATATCTTTTGGTCAATGTATGCTGATTTGCAGGTCGTTCTATAACCTCTTCATCTTTTAAAATTGGCACATCAAAGTATTTGATCTTTGCGTCCCAGAATATATCTTTTCTTGATAATCCTTCCGCATTTTTTCGATCCATGTCATTGCTGTATGGTATGCCAAAATAAGAATCAAAGCCATTATTGGTTGGGAGATACGGTTTAAGATGACCTAAATGCCATTTGCCAACCGCGGCTGTTGCATATCCTGCTTTTTTAAGCTGTTCGGCAATCGTGATTTCATCAGATGGTAAACCCCCTGTCGAATTTGGGAATAACACCCTTGATTTGTTACTACACATTCCACTTCGTATTGGGTATCTTCCTGTGATCAAACCTGCTCTACTTGGTGTACAGACCGAAGCTGCCACGTAAAAATTTGTCCACTTCTGACCTTCAGACGCCATCTTGTCGAGATGAGGTGTAATAATGG
>DAOUPU010000110.1 GCA_030625995.1 Flavobacteriaceae bacterium | reverse complement strand
TATTGTATTACAAGCTCTATCTACACGAACAAGATTACCAATTAGCCTCTCGTCAATTTTTCATTGGGAAATAAAAATAGCACGTTCGGACAGAAATTACCTACCCTCGTCCTAAATCGATTGCCAATAGTGTTAAGGTTGAATATATTTATAGTATCACTTAGCCATGCTATATATTTAATTCTAAAAACTATGAAGTTGAAAAAATTATTATTCTTATTGGTCTGTTTTGTTATAATTAGTTGTTCGGAGACAAAGAAAGGGGAAGCTGTTATGGAAACAACTTCAATTGAAAAAAAAGACTTTGGAAATTTTGAGAGTCAGGAAAAATGGGGAGAGCATCTTGTAACCATTCTTGACTGCAACGCCTGCCATACACCGAAGAAAATGACGAATCAAGGGCCTGTTCATGATGAGTCACTACTACTTTCCGGTCGTCCTGCAGAAAATCCGGGAATTGAAATAGATAGAAAAGAGATTGAAAGTAAAGGACTTACAGTTACAGGGGACCTGACCGAGTGGATAGGACCATGGGGAGTATCATTTGCAGCCAATCTCACTCCTGATGACACAGGTCTTGGCAACTGGACGGAAGATCAATTTATGCTTGCTATTCGTGAAGGTAAGTCAAAGGGCCTTTCAGGGTCAAGGACATTGCTGCCTCCAATGCCATGGGAAATGTATAGGCATATGACAGATGGCGAGATTAAAGCCGTATTTGCCTATCTAAAAACGCTCAAACCAATTAATAATATTGTTCCACCACCGATTCCACCGGTGACTGCAGAGAAATAAGTCATGGAAACATTACATGACTAGAGAGGTCATAAAGAAAATAAGCTCCTATTGAAACTTAAAATAACGGAGTATAAAATAAACTTTAAAAACATAAATTATGAAAAAAGGCACGATAAAAGTAAGCGTATTATATCCAAATGGAGACGGTAAAACATTTGATATGGATTATTATAGTAACACTCACGTTCCCATGGTTGGAGGACTATTAGGTGATGCCATAATAGGTGCAACGGTTGAAAATGGACTCGGGGGTGGCTCACCTGACTCTCCTGCACCCTTTGCCGCAATGGGCAATTTATACTTCGATACCATGGAAACCTTTGAAAACTCCTTTGGGCCAAACGCAGAAACAATCATGGCTGATCTACCCAACTTCACCAATATTGAACCTATTATTCAAATTAGTGAGGTTATGATATAAAAGGAAATAAAGAATAAAAAATAATTTAATTATGGAAATAAACGAAGAAAGATTACACGAATTATTAGGAAAAGTAGTAACCGAAATGGGTGCGGCTGCAAATGGGCCTTTGGTTATTATTGGCGACAAACTTGGGCTTTATGAAACTCTTGCAGAATCAGGTCCGATGACTTCCCAGCAACTTGCCACAAAAACAAATACTGCAGAAAGATATATAAGAGAGTGGTTATCCGCACAAGCTGCTTCCGGATACATCCAATATGACATACAAAATGAAAATTTCTTTATGTCTCCGGAGCAAATTGCAGTTTTCGGCAATAGAAAAAGTCCTGTATTTATGACAGGTGCTTTTTATGCAATCACTTCCGTTTACATGGATGAACCAAAAATAGAACAAGCCTTTAAAACAGGTGAAGGTGTTTCGTGGGGAGATCATAATAAATGTTTGTTTTGTGGTACAGAAAAGTTCTTTAGCCCATCCTATGAGGACAATCTGACTTCCAGTTGGATCACGTCATTAGACGGTGTAGAAGAAAAACTAAAAAATGGTGCTAAAGTTGCAGACATCGGTTGTGGGCATGCGGCCTCAACAATAATAATGGCGAAGGCATATCCCAATTCTACATTTTTAGGAGTCGATTTTCACGATAAATCCATTGAAAAAGCAACTTCCAGAGCAAAAGATGCAGGAGTTAATAACGTAACTTTTGAACTAGCAACATCCAAGAACTTTTCAGGAACTGATTATGACTTTATTACATTCTTTGATTGCCTCCATGACATGGGCGATCCGGTAGGGGCTTGTGCTCACGTAAAAAGTGCTTTAAAGCCGGATGGGACTTGTATGATAGTGGAACCTTTTGCAAAAGGTTCCTTAGCAGAGAACCTAAACCCAGTTGGCAGGGCCTTTTATGCTTTTTCTACAATGTTATGCGTCCCTTGTTCACTTAATCAGGAGGTTGGATTGGCCTTAGGTGCTCAGGCAGGAGAAAAACGTTTAGAAGAAACGATCATTTCCGGTGGTTTCAGTAGTTATAGAAAAGCAACCGAAACTCCTTTTAATTTGATCCTGGAAGCCAGGCCTTAGATTAGGGTTAAAAATCCAAAAACTAACTTATGTCATAATTCTATTGAGTTAATAACTCTACTTTTGTTATCTAATATTTGATTAAAATTACAGATAATGAGATTATTATGTTTTATAATTACAGGTTTTATTCTACTAAGTTCTTGTAAAAATGACAAAGAAGCGTATTCTCCCTTAGATAAGAATTCTTCCGTACATAAAGTAAAAGTTAAAGAGGTAATTCAAGGGGCTAGCTATAGCTTTTTATTGGTAACTGAAAATAATCAGGACTATTGGATGGCCGTTGGTAAAACAGATACCGAAGTTGAAGATGTTATTTATTATAAAAATGCTATGTTGATGAATAATTTTAAAAGTAAAGAAATAGACCGGGTATTTGAAGAGATCTTATTTGTAGAAAATATTAGCTTATCTCCGCAAATTTCACAAAAAAATCCTTCAGATTCAATACATCTAAAACAAAAAAAAGGAAAAGTGCTGAAAGAGGACATTCATATTGAACCTGCGCCAGGAGGAATTATCATAGCTGAACTCTATAAGAACAAAACTCATTACGCCAATAAAAAAGTGCTCATTCGAGGGCAGGTAGTCAAGGTCAACAAAAATATTATGGAAAGAAACTGGGTGCATCTAAAAGATGGCAGCAGTGATTCAGGAAAATCAGACCTTACATTTACAACATTGACCGAAGTAAAAGTGGGTGACACTGTAACCTTTGAAGGAACTGTATCCTTAGATAGAGAATACGGTGCAGGATATGTTTATCCATTGATTGTTGAAAACTCTATCTTAAAATGATTTAGCCTATAGTGATCTCTAATCTCTGTTTTTAAGAAATTATTATCGATTATTTGTTGCAATTTTCATTTACTTTTTAAAGATTTATCTAACTAGAACAAGTATTTTTATCTGCTTGAATGTATGCTATAAGACGTCCGTCGCCTGACTGTTTGGGTGACAGAGATTAACATATTGGAGAATCCAGAGCAGTCGGTATAATCATTCTCTTTTGTGAAATAATTGATCCTTTTTTTCATTTTCGTTTTATTTGTTTAAAATTTTGTAATTAGCAAGAAATAAGTTAATTAAAAATTTGAGAATCCCGAGTACTCGGGATAACCACTCTGTTCTCTCATAAAAAATTTAATCATTCCCTTTTATGAAGCAATTGATTAAATTTATTCATGTTCGTTTCATAACTTTATCAAAAATTTTATATGATGAAAAAAACGTACATATTTTTTCTGTTATTTGGGATAAATTCAGTTCTGATTGCTCAAAATGCTATGACTCCTGAACAGCTTCTTACACTTAAACGAGTTTCTGCTGTTGGATTGAGCGATGATTCAAAAAGTGTAGTTTACACGGTCTCAGTAGTAGACTTACAAGAAAATAATAAAAGTAAAGAGATCTTTGTTTTGCCTTTTGACAGTGGTGAACCTAATTCGATAAAAAGTTATTCTGATCTTATCGCTAATCCATTGATTTCACCGGATGGCAAGTATGAAATATATACCAAAGATGTAAAAATAAATCCGGTTATTGCTCAAGACTACTATAAGGATGTACCTGAGTCAAATGTTAAAATTTATGAGTCTCTGAACTATAGGCATTGGGACACATGGGAAGATGGCTCATTTAGTCATCTGTTTATAAAATCTAAAGATGGTGAAATAGATTTAATGAAAGGAGAACCTTACGATTGCCCGCAAAAACCTTTTGGCGGAGAGGAAGATTATATTTGGAGCCCTGATAGTAAAAAAGTACTATATGTTTCTAAAAAAAGTTACGGAACGGAGTATGCTTTAAGTACCAATTCAGATATTTACGAATATGATCTAATTACGAAAAAAACGAGCAATCTAACAGAATACAATAAAGGTTATGATGTGGCTCCTGCTTTTTCTACCCAAGGGGAATTGGCCTGGTTACAAATGAAAAGAGATGGTTATGAGGCAGATAAAAACGATATTATTGTTCGTAGAAATGGAAATGATATCAATCTTACAAAAGATTGGGACGGGACTGTAAATAGTTTTATTTGGAGTACTAACGGAGATAAAATTTATTTCAATGCACCGGTCCTGGGGACAGTTCAGTTATTTGAAATTGAAATTTCAAAATCTACACAACCAAAGCAATTAACAGAAGGTCAGTTTGACATTAATGGAATAGTTGGGCAGACTAAGAATAAAGTGGTTGTTTCAAGGAGAGATATGAATCATGCTCCCGAACTTTATATTGTTGATCTGAAAAATGGCAAAATGAAATCGTTGACACATGAAAATGACCATATTTATAATAAATTAACCCTAGGAAAAATTGAAAAAAGAATAACAAAAGCAAGCGATGGCAAAGATCTGCTCTCCTGGGTTATTTATCCACCAAATTTTGATCCGAATAAAAAATACCCAACCTTATTGTACTGTCAAGGTGGTCCACAAGGAGCCTTGAGTCAATTTTATTCTTATCGATGGAATTTTCAGCTAATGGCTGCAAACGGTTATATTATTATTGCTCCAAATCGAAGAGGGATGCCTGGTTATGGAGTGGAATGGAATGAACAGATCAGCAAAGATTATGGCGGTCAAAATATCCGGGATTATCTTTCCGCCATTGACGATTTTTCCAAGGAATCCTATGTAGATAATGACAGAATTGGATGTATTGGAGCAAGTTATGGTGGGTATTCTGTTTTTTATCTAGCCGCTTTTCATGAAAACAGATTCAAAACGTTTGTCTCTCATGATGGTATTTTTAATCAAAAAAGTATGTACGGTACAACGGAAGAGTTATTCTTTGTGGATTGGGATCTGGGAGGTCCTTACTGGGAAAAAGATAATACGGCTGCTCAAAAAAGTTACACTCTTTTCAATCCTGTTGAACATGTAGAGAACTGGAATACACCTATTCTGATCATACAGGGAGGAAAAGATTACAGAGTTCCTATTGGTCAGGGCTTAGAGGCCTTTCAAGCTGCACAGTTGCAAGGGATAAAAAGCAAACTCATCTATTTTCCGGAAGAAAATCATTGGGTATTGGATTATCAAAATTCATTGGTTTGGCATCGAGAATTTTACAAATGGTTGAAAGAAACTCTTTAAAATGGTTTCTTTATTATATTAACGTTCCAATAAAATAGAACTCAATTTCTAAGACAGTATAGAAAATTTATGCTTGGCTGTGAAGTTAAACGATTAAATAATTATTAGATATATGCAAGAACCTGAAAAACAATATCCAAATTTTGCACTTACTAACAAAGTTGCCCTTGTTACTGGCGCTGCAAGAGGGCTTGGGAGGGCTTGTGCTTTGGCATTGGCACATGCTGGTGCAGATATTGGCTTAGGATTAAGAGATATCAATTCCGCAAAGGAGCTGGAGGAGAAAATCAAAGATATGGGAAGGAAAGTGATTCGTTTGCAAATGGATGTATCCAGTCTCCAGCAGATCAATGACGCAGTAAAAAATGTTGTGAATGAATTTGGAAAAATTGATATTCTAGTGAATAATGTCGGTGTTGCACCAGACAATCCCGCGGAAAAGGTAACAGAAGAAGATTTTGATTACACCATCAATCTAAATTTAAATGGTACCTTTTTTACTGCACAAGCTGTAGGCAGGCAGATGATCAAACAAGGCTCAGGTCGCATAATTAATATGAGCTCACAAGCCGGTTTTATAGCTCTGAATGATGAGTCCATCTACTGTATGACCAAAGCTGGCATAAACCACTTAACCAAAAATCTGGCATCTGAATGGGCTAAATATAATATCAATGTAAATGCAGTGGCACCCACTTTTATTGAAACACCGGGTACAGAACCCTGGCTTAAGGATAAGGATTTCAGACAAAATGTTCTCGATAGAATTCCATTGGGAAGAATTGGAAAACCGATGGAGGTTGCAGGAGCTGTAGTATTCCTTGCTTCAGATGCAGCCTCTCTTATTACTGGTGATATCATGCTTATTGACGGGGGTTGGACGACAAGATAGTTAAACCACAATTTGTGTATAGAACAACACATCAAAATGATTGAAATAAATATTGCAGCATCAACAGAAGATCTTCTTCTTATAGAACAACTTGCCCATACCATTTGGCATGAGCACTATGTACCCATTATAGGATTGGATCAGGTTGTATATATGTTGGATAAATACCAGACAGTTGAGAGTATGAAAGATCAAATTAAGAGTGGTTCTTTTTATTATTTAATTTATTACAACAAAAGATCTGTAGGATATTTATCTTTCAGAAAAGAACAAAATGTTATATTTCTAAGTAAGATCTATGTACTTAACAATTTTAGAGGAAAAAAAATCGGCAAAACGGCATTGTTCTTTATCGAAAATATGGCAGAGGAATCAGGACTTTCTAAAATACAGCTAGGGGTGAATAAATACAACTTAAATACAATAAGGGCCTATGAAAAATTAGGTTTCAAAAATATTGGACCAAGTATTACAGACATTGGTGGTGGTTTTATAATGGATGATTTTAAGATGGAGAAGGTCTTATCAAACAACTCTAAATAGATGATATGACTAATAATGATATAATTCGCCAAATTCGTTATACGTTTGATTATAGTGATGATCAGATGATCCAAATATTTGCAATGGCTGATCTTAAGGTCACTCGTTCACAGGTCAGTAATTGGTTAAGAAAAGAAGACCATCCGGCATATCAAGAACTAACCGATAAGCAACTAGCCTATTTTTTAAATGGATTGATCAATGATAAAAGAGGTAAGAAAGAAGGGTTACCCAGAGAACCAGAAAATCGATTAAATAATAATATTAAGTTGAGAAAGTTAAAAATAGCACTGAACATGCGTGATGAAGATATTATCGAAACCATGGCTCTAGCAGGATTACGCATTGGCAAACCTGAGTTAAGTGCTTTTTTTAGAAACCCTAAACATCGCCAATATCGCCAGTGTAAAGATCAGTTTTTTAGAAATTTCCTGTATGGTATCCAAAAAAAATACCGTCCAATAAATGATTGAAGGAGAACTCCAATTCTCATTATTGATAGTTTTAATTTATTCTTGATCAAAGTAATTTCAATTGTAAGGATTATAGTAATATTACGTTCTTAATAGTCCTGTTTTATAATAGGTAAATAATGAATTAATATTTTTATATGAAGGAAGACACACTAAAAAGGCATTACGCAGCCATAGATGCATATCCAAGAAAATTAACACTTAAATATAATAATAAGATAATTGCAGAAAGTCAAAATGCGTTGATACTCAAAGAAGTAGCGAAAAGTGTTTACAATCCGGTATTTTATTTCCCCAAAGAGGATATTAAAGTTGATCTGGTAATGGAAGCTGAACGAAAAAGTTATTGTCCTATTAAAGGCAATGCTTCCTATTGGAACTTTAAAGAAAACCCAACGAGCGATTATTTGGCATGGAGTTATGAAAAAGCCTTGCCCAGGGCAAAAAAAATTAAGGGTTATATTGCCTTTAATTTAGATCAAATTACCATTATCTCTGAGCCTATGTAAATCAATTATGAAATTGTCGTTAAATACGATCGTTGCATTTCTATGGGAAAA
>DAOUPU010000105.1 GCA_030625995.1 Flavobacteriaceae bacterium | reverse complement strand
TAACAGGTCTATATAAATAGGTAAGTTTAAAAAGAATCAAAATTTGGTTTTCAGAAAAAATAGATAAATGAGAAAAATAATTTTCTTTTTAATGTTAATAGTAGGATTAGCTGCTCAGGCACAAGACCTGGACAGTTTGTTTGTGCAGGCCAATAAATCCTACCAACAAGAAGATTATTTAAATGCATTGGAAATGTATATGGAGATAGAAAATCAAAATGTTGTTTCCGGGGAGTTGTTTTATAATATGGCAAACGTCTATTATAAGACAAATAAAGTGGCTCATGCAATTTATTACTATAATAAGGCCCTGAGCATAGAACCAAATAATAAGGACATTCTTTTTAATTTAGAATTTGCAAAACGCATGACTTTAGATAATATTGAAGAATTACCAAAAAGTGTTTCACAAAAGTTCAGAGAGTTTGTTGTTTTAAAATTTACATATAATACCTGGGCGATTATATCCGTTAGCTTTGCATTTTTATTCGCATTATTATTTCTTTTATATCATTTTTCTTATAGTACGGGTTTAAAGCGTATCTACTTTATAACCAGTGGAATAATTATTATATTGGTATCACTGAGCCTCTTGTTTTCTTACCAGAATTACCGATATGTAACTAGTACCAGGATGGCAATAATTTTTGTACAGCAATCACAAGTGAAAAGTGCTCCTACCAAGTCAAGTGAAGTTAATTTTGAACTTCATGAAGGCACCAAAGTTTTTGTATTAGAATCATTAGACAATTGGGTAAAGATTAAAATTGCTGATGGTAAAATGGGCTGGATAGAGGAAGAAGATATGAAAGAATTATAACTGTTATTTTTTATAGCAAACGGGTAAGATCTCGCCATCAGCCAGTCTAAATTCATCCACTTTTTCTTTGGAAATAGTTTTTGAATAATCTAACTCTTTAACAGTAAAACCTGCCTTCCGCAATCGCTCAAAATAGTCTTTACCATAGATCCTTACATGATCATATTGTCCGAAGTGTTTTGTACGCTCCTCAGGAGTAGTGATGTTAAAATCTTCGTAGGTCTTATCTAAATGAAGATCTTGTGGAATTTGAAATATACCCATTCCACCGGTTTTCATCACTCGGTATAATTCTGATATAGCTTTAGCATCGTCTTCTATATGTTCTAATACATGATTACAAAAAACAATATCAAAGCTGTCATCTTCAAAAGGCAGATCAAGAATGTCCGCTTTTACATCTACAATTGGAGAGTAAAGGTCAGCAGTAGTATAATCTAAATTTTTCTGATTTTTAAAAAGAGATAAAAAACATTGCTCGGGCGCCATGTGCAAAACCTTGTACTTTTTTAAAAAAAAATCTGTTTCGTTTTTTAAGAACAACCATAACAATCGATGACGCTCCAATGATAAGGTACTTGGTGATAAAACATTTGGGCGCTGTTCTCCATAGCCATACGGTAGAAATTTCCGAAAACTTTTTCCATCAATTGGATCCGTATACCTATCTCCCTTTAACCAAAAAGCCAGTACAGGGCTAATTAAATAACTCAATCTTATAAGGGTTGGACGAGGTATTGTGTTGAGAATGAGATTGAAGATTTTCATAAGTTTTTTTTCACGCAAAGTTGGCAAAGTTTTATTCAAAGCTCGCTGAGGCGAAGTAAAGTAAAATTTATAGATTATTTACAATTCTGTGAATACTATTTTTCAATATTTTGCTATTGAAATTTATTAACAAGGCGAGTTTTAAATTTGACAACCTGAGATATGTTAAAGTCTGGGCATAATGAACCGGAGCTAAAGATTCAACTGATTTGATTTCCACAATCACTTTATTATTTACCATTAAATCAATTCTATAACCTATGGCTTGATGTACATCCTTATAAACAAATGGCATCGATTTCTGTTGTTGAACATTAAGGCCAATTTCCTGTAATTCATAGGCCAAAGCACTTTCATAAGCAGATTCTAATAAACCCGGACCAATACTTTTGTGAACATTTATGGCAGCTCCAATAATTTTATATGAAATTTCGTTTTCGGTCATATTATAATAGTTTCGACTATTTATATTTTGTCCTGTTGTGATGAATATTCAATTATTTAATATGACGAAGCAAACAAAAATAATACGAATATCCAAATGAATATTATCTATAATAATTCAACAATTGGAAATTCTATAATCTTTATCTTTTTGATAGGTTATTTCTTTGCGGACTTCTTGTTTAACTTTGCGAACTTTGCGTGAAAAATATCTACATTCTAAATTCATCTTCTTCATTGCTCACAATACCCAAAACATCATAAATATATTTAAAAGTTGAAAGTAATTCCGGTTTACCATTAACAATGGCTACATCATGCTCAAAGTGAGCACTCGGTTTTAGATCTGCTGTCTTTATAGTCCAACCATCTTTTAAATGATTGATTTTATGTGTTCCCATATTAATCATTGGCTCAATGGCAACGACCATTCCTTCTTTAAATTTTTTCCCTCTGCCTCTTCTCCCATAATTAGGCATTTCAGGGTCTTCATGCATTTTTCTCCCTAAACCGTGTCCAACCAACTCACGTACCACGCCATATCCGTGTTTTTCTGTATAGTTCTGAATGGCAAATCCAACATCTCCAACTCTATTCCCTACTCTGAATTCCCTAATTCCTAAGTATAAACTTTCCTTAGTAATTTGCAAAAGTTTTTTCGTTTCTTCCGCAACTTCACCAACTTCGAAAGTGTATGCATGATCGCCATAAAATCCATTTTTCAAGGCACCACAATCCACCGAAATTATGTCACCTTCCTGCAGTGGATCATTGTTCGGAAAGCCATGTACAACTTGCTCATTAGGGCTCATACATAGGGTGTTAGGAAAATCATACAGCCCTAAAAATCCTGGGACAGCACCCTGATCTCTAATATGTTCCTCAGCTATTTTATCCAATTGTAATGTTGTTACACCTGGTTTGATTTCTTTTGCAATTGTGCCCAGGGTTTTGGATACGATTAATGCACTTTCACGCATCAGTTCTATTTCTTCCAATGTTTTTATTTTGATCATTTAAAGCATTTTATAATCGGCAATAAAGATAATCTAAAAATTACAAAATCTATTGGTTAATGAAATGTCAAGAGTTCAATTTTTGTTAATTTTGTATTTTATTAATTTACGAATTATGTACAAATCTATTAGTGCTGAACAGGCAGTGAAAATTATAAAATCAGGGGATCGCGTTTATATACAAGGGGGTGCCGCTGCACCATGGACTTTAATAAAAGCGATGACAAATAGAGCCCCCGAATTACGCAATGTGGAGGTTTGTCATCTACATACAGAAGGAAAAGCTCCTTATGCGGACCCTGTATTAAAAGATAGTTTTATGGTAAATTCTTTCTTCGTTGGTAGCAATGTCAGGCATACATTGGAAGCGGGAAACGGTTCATATACACCGGTTTTTTTAAGTGAATTACCTATCTTATTTAAAAGAAATATAATAGACATTGATGTCATTTTAATACAAGTTTCACCACCTGATAAACATGGATATTGTTCTTTAGGTACAACAGTAATGGCAAGTATTGCGGCAATTTCCAATGCCACTCATGTAATTGCACAGATCAACCCGCAAATGCCAAGAACGCATGGCGATGGGATCATTCATATTTCTGAATTAAACATTTTTGTTGAAGTGGATGAGCCGATCCACGAGATCCCGATTCCTGAAATTACAGAGGTTGAGCATAAAATTGGAGGGTTTATTGCAGAGCTGATTGATGATAGAAGTACTTTACAGATGGGTATTGGAAAAATCCCAAATGCAGTTCTTCAAAGATTAGGCAACCATAAGGATTTGGGCCTGCATTCAGAAATGATCTCTGATGGCGCAATTGATTTAATTTTAAAAGATGTTATCACTGGAAATTACAAGAAAGTGAATCCAGGCAGAGCGATGGCAACTTTTTTATTAGGAACGAGGAAACTCTATGATTATGTGGACGACAATCCGTTTATTGAAATGAGAACTTCTGATTTTGTTAATGATGCAGCTATTATTAGACAAAATCCAAAAATGGTTGCTATAAATTCGGCAGTTGAAGTTGATCTATCCGGTCAGGTTTGTGCGGATTCCATTGGCACTAAACTTTATTCAGGAGTGGGAGGTCAGGTAGATTTTATTAGAGGAGCTTCTTTAAGCGAGGGTGGAAAAGCAATCATCGCCTTACCAAGTACAACAAAAAAGGGATTGAATAGAATTGTGCCATTTTTAAAACGGGGTGCGGGAGTTGTTACTACGAGAGCGAATGTACACTATGTGGTAACAGAATATGGTGTGGCAAATTTATATGGAAAAACATTACAGCAAAGAAAAAAATCCCTGATTGAAATTGCACATCCTAATTTTAGAGAAAAAATTGATCGAGAATATTATGAACAAATTTGATTTTTAACCTTTTAAAAAACTAAAAATTCCTTTCTTAGCTTTTCTCTCTTTGGGTTTTTCGGTATTGAGCAATTGTTGGTATATTTCTCCCCATCCTAACAGGCCTCCTACATTTCTGTCGTCTATAAAAAAGTCGGCATTTATTTTTCTACTGACCTTACCATCAAATTTTTCTTCTGGATAACTTTTGTTGACCGCATAAAATTCTAATCCATTTTGGTTGCAAAATTCCACAGCTTCTTCTAACCTCTCCCCGTATCTATAAGTCCACAATATAAGACGATGTCCCTTTTTTTGCAATTCCAATAAGGTATCAAATGCAAATATTTTTGGAGATCCAATTCCCGGATAATTATCATCCACGATCGTTCCGTCAAAATCCACTGCAATGGTAAGGAGGTTCTTAGGTATCATTTTTATATCAGTTATCTTAGGTGCTTATAGTTAATTAACAAGGTAATACTTTATTTATTGTTTTATTAATAAGGATTCTTGTGTCATACTTTTTGGTTGATCTATATTCAAGAGATCCAAAATAGTAGGTGCAATATCTCCAAGAACACCATCTTTAATAGTTTCATTTTTATTTTTTTCCACTAGAATTAATGGAACCGGATTTGTTGTATGGGCTGTATTAGGTGTACCGTCAGGGTTGATCATGGTCTCACTATTACCGTGATCTGCAATTATAATACTGGAGTAGTTATTTTCTAAAGCGGTTGTCACCACCTCTTCAAGACAGGAATCAACTGCTTCAGCGGCTTCAATAGCGGCCTCCATTACACCTGTATGACCCACCATATCAGTGTTAGCAAAATTCAAACAAATGAAATCCGCTACCTGTTTCTTAAGCTCAGGTACAATGGCATCCTTAATGTCAGCGGCGCTCATTTCTGGTTTTAAATCATAGGTTGCAACTTTTGGAGAAGGGCAGAGCAATCTTTTCTCCCCATTGAATTCTAATTCTCTCCCACCTGAAAAGAAAAAGGTAACATGCGGGTATTTTTCTGTTTCTGCAATTCGAATTTGTCTTTTATTATTTTTTTCCAATACCTCTCCCAGAGTTTCAGTTAGGTTTTCTTTTGGATAAATTACGGAAATATTTTTATAGGAATTATCATAATTTGTCATGGTAACATAATGCAAAGGCATTGAGTGCATATTATACTCATGGAAATCTTCTTGAGACAAAGCTCTGGTTAATTGCCTGCCTCGATCTGTTCTGAAATTAAAAAAGACTATTGCATCGTTATCCTGAATTGTGGAGACTGGATTTTGATTTTCATCCACCATCACAATAGGCTTTATGAATTCATCCGTAATGCCTTCATCATAACTCTTTTGCATGCTTTCAACGGCATCGGTAGAATATTCACCTTCCCCGTTCACCAATGCATCATAAGCTAATTCTACCCTAGCCCAACGTTGATCCCTATCCATTGCATAATATCTACCAACTACGGAAGCTAATTTTCCGGTAGAATTTTGCATATAATTTACAATATCTCCAATAAAACCTTTACCCGATTTTGGATCGACATCTCTACCATCAGTGAAGGCATGTAAAAAGACATTTTTCAGACCGTAATCATTTGCAGCTTTTAGCAGACCCTTAACATGGTTTATATGAGAATGCACTCCACCATCGGAGAGTAAACCTAAAAAATGGAGATTTTTATTGTTTTCTTTTGCATATTTAAATGCATTGACCAAGGCTTTTTCTTTTGCGATAGATTCATCTTCAATGGCATTATTAATTTTTACAAAATCTTGAAATACAATACGGCCCGCTCCAAGATTCATATGTCCAACTTCTGAATTTCCCATTTGTCCTTCCGGTAACCCCACATGAAGCCCATCTGTTCTTAAACTGGCATTGGGGTAGTTTTTTATTAAGGAATCAAAAAATGGTGTCTTCCCTTGTTCAAGAGCTGAAACCTTAGGATCTTGGGTTTCTCCCCATCCATCAAGAATGATTAAAATTACTTTCTTTTGCATTACTATAACGTATAAAAAGTGAAGCACAAATATAAGGAAGAATAAAGATTTGGACTCTAAATATTAGGTTAAATAGCAGCTAATAATTGTAATTGAATATTAATTAAATCTAGTCAATAATATTAGATGTTTTATTTAGGAATTATTCTGACAATTCCCAGTTGTTCAATGGAAACATAAAGATAACCATCCGGTGCCTGGCGAACATTTCGTACTTTACCTACCATATTTTCCATTAACTTTTCCTCTTTTATAACTATATTATCTTCAATCACACAACGGTTGAGATATTTAAATTTTAAAGAGCCAACCATAAGATTTCCTTTCCAGTCCGGATATTTATCGCTAGTTACAAACGCCATTCCGCTTGGTGCAATTGATGGAACCCAATAATGAAGAGGCTGTTCCATTCCCGGAAGAGAAGTGTCATCGGTTATTATTGTGTCATCATAGTTAATTCCATAAGTAATTTTTGGCCAACCATAATTTTTTCCAGCCTGAATAATGTTAATCTCATCACCTCCCTGAGGACCGTGTTCATGGGTCCAGATTTGGCCTGTTACAGGATGCATTGTCATGCCTTGTGGATTTCTGTGACCATAAGAGTAAATCGCTTTTTTAGCTCCTTCCGTATTATAAAATGGATTGTCCAAAGGGATGCTTCCATCATCATTAATTCTATATATTTTCCCGTTATCCCTTGTAATATCCTGAGGGTTAACATCGCGGTTCTGTCTATCACCGATAGAGATATACAAGTATCCCTCTCTGTCAAATTCTAATCGCGATCCAAAATGCCCTCCCTTTTTAGTGTTCGGAGTGGCTTCGTATAAAATCTCCTGATCAACTAGTTTGTTATCAACTAATTTAGCCCTCATTATAGCTGTATTTGCACCCTTGCCCTGATTTGCGATAGCAGATGAATATGAAAGATAGATCCATCCGTTTTCTTTATAATTAGGATGAAGTTCTATATCTAGCAGACCACCTTGATTTTCATAATATACTTCTGGCACACCTTGTACCAATGTTTTATTGCCATCTTTGAAATGTATCAGATCTCCTTCCTGTTCGGTGATTAACATGGAACCATCAGGTAAAAACGCCATGCCCCAGGCTACCTCTAAACCATCAACCACAGTTTCAATTTTGTAGCCGTTAAAATTTCGCGGATCCATGGAAGCAGCTATTTCTTCCTCAATACTTTTTTTACAAGAAGTAAGAACGAGAGTAATCAGGATAAAAAACAGAATAATTTTTTTCATGGTATATTTTTTCATGTCATTTATTTTATAAAAGTACAAAAAATTAGAAATTATATTTCAAGTTAAATCCAGAATAATAATTTATAGGTTCACCGGGATAATAATATCTCGGGGCATTATTGCCAAAACTGCCTGCATTTATTAATAGCATAGATGCATATTTTTCATTAAAGATATTATTAATTCCTATAAAAATATCAAATTGAATCTTTTTTGAAACGCCATTTCTATATCCGAATTTTGTATTTACCAGTTGATATTT
>DAOUPU010000232.1 GCA_030625995.1 Flavobacteriaceae bacterium | reverse complement strand
AACTGAGATAATGCAATAACAGGAACTGCCAGTTCTTTTGCCAATGCCTTCAAGTTTCTTGAAATAGTAGAGATCTCTTGTTCTCTGTTTCCTGAACTTTTGTTATTACCGGCTGTCATTAATTGTAAATAATCTATAATAACAACTTTAACCCCGTGTTGCGATACCAACCTTCTAGCCTTTGCTCTTAGATCAAAGACGGATAAGGAGGGAGTGTCGTCAATAAAAACAGGTGCTTTTGCCAAATTTTTAACTTTTACATTTAAAGCTTCCCATTCATAGGTCTCCAAATTCCCCTTTCTCAATTTCTCAGAAGAAATACCGGTTTCACTCGAGATCATACGGGTAATTAATTGCACCGAAGACATTTCCAAAGAAAATATTGCAACCGGAACATTAAAATCTATGGCCATATTTTTAGCCATGGACATCACAAAGGCAGTTTTTCCCATCCCCGGACGAGCAGCTAAAATGATCAGATCAGATGGTTGCCAACCGGAAGTTAGTTCATCCAACCTCGAAAAACCGGAAGCAACACCACTCATGCCCTCCGTATTGGAAATTTCTTCTATCTTTTTAAGAGCTTGGCTTACTAAATTTTCAGCTGCTTCGGAACTCTTTTTGAGGTTACCCTGTGTGATATCGAATAATTTAGTTTCTGCATTATCCAATAGATCAAAAACATCCACGGTTTCATCATAGGCATTATTAATTATCTCACTGGATATTGTTATAAGTCGTCTTTGAATATATTTTTGCAAAATAATTCTTGCATGAAATTCAATATGAGCAGCCGAAGAGACCTTTTGAGATAAACTAACAATATAAAAATCGCCTCCAACAATATCTAATTTCTCATCCTTTCGCAACTGATTGGTGACGGTTAAGATATCGATGGGTTCGGAATTCTCAAAAAGTCTAAAAATTGCGTTATAAATATGCTGATGCGCGGGTTTATAGAAAACATCCACATGCAAAATATCTATAACGTCATCAACCCCTTTCTTATCAATCATCATAGCACCCAAAACAACCTCCTCAAGGTCAACTGCTTGCGGTGGTAATTTCCCCTGTTCAAGATTTATCACAGTACCTTTGTTTCTTTTTTGGGGATTAAATGCCTTAACTGTATCCATGGGGCAAATGTACTTTTTTAGAAATGTAAAAGTGGTTTTTGAGATATTTAAAATTAACAAAAAATGTTAACAAACCTTAATTTTGTTGATAACATCAGAATAACATTTTGATACATGCCAACTAATCAGGAAGGTACTATAAAAAATAAAAAAAATATTATTATTTAACCTTATTATTTAAATATATTACCTTAATAAAATTGAAAACAACTTTATTTATTAAGACCATCAACTAAATTGTATATGTTGTTATTAATTTGTTTTTTTGTTCTCTAACTTTTAAAAATGCAAAAGGAAAAAAGAAATAAAGTTCTTATAGTTTTACTGTTTGTTCAAATTGGAATTATTTATTTACTCTCCTATTTTCCAAATTTTGTTGAGAAATACTATACTAATGGGATCTATATTCTGATCAGTTCGTTCTTGAGAACAATTTTTGGATGGGTGCCTTTTTCTATCGGCGACATTCTTTATGCGTTTATCATAGCTTTTTTGCTCAGATTTATAGTTCTGATCATCAAAAAAAGATTCAAAAATATTAAACCTATATTATTTCAATTAGGAGCCTTTATCTCTATTCTTTATTTTTGTTTCTATCTCTTCTGGGGTATCAATTACTCCAGACCTTCCATTATACACAGCCTGGATATAGAAAGTAAGGAAACTGCTTCGGCACCACAGACCAAAGGTGAATCGACAGGTATGTCCGATATAAAAAAATTGGAAAATCTTACAGATAAGTTGATTGACAGGCTTCTTTCACTTCAAATGGAATTAGTTCCACACGATTCTCTGGCAGTTCAAGTTCCCTATTCAAAAAGTGAGATATTAGAGCGTACATCTCTTGGTTATAAAAATTTAAGTCAAACTTTTGCGCAATTCAAATACAAACCAAGCTCTATTAAAAAATCATTATTCAGTCTTCCTTTAATCTATATGGGTTTCGCCGGATATTTAAATCCATTCACCGGAGAGGCTCAAGTAGATTATTTAATTCCTAAAACCTCCTTACCCATGACAAGTTCTCATGAGGTAGCACATCAATTAGGCATAGCCTCAGAAAGTGAGGCAAATTTTATTGGGTTTTTGGCAGCGAGTTTTCATGACGATAAATATTTTCAATATTCCGCCTATCTGAGTGCATTTAGATATGCCCTGCATGACATTTACATCTATGATGCTGAACTTTATAAGAGATATATTGAAAAAATACCACCGGGCATTAAAAAGAACATTAGAGAAAACCAGGAATTTTGGAAGCGTTATGAAAATCCCGTTGAACCTCTTTTTAAGATTTTCTATGATAATTATCTTAAAGTTAATCAGCAAAAATCCGGACTCTTAAGCTATAATCAGATGGTTGACCTATTAATAGCTTATGATGCCAAATATCCGTTATAAATTACCTTGGACTAAATTTAGAACCAAGCGACTATTTTTTATGTATTTTTGAGCTATGGTCAAACAGATTTCCAGTTTACAAAATCCTTTGATTAAGGAACTATTTCAGGTCAAAGAAAAATCTCGCACCCGAAAAAAAACAGGTCGTTTTTTAATAGAGGGAAAACGTGAGATCACCTTAGCAATAAAAGGAAATTATGAGGTGGGAACTATTCTCTTTGACCCATCTATTATCAGCCTCAAAATTATTGAAGAAATATTAGATCCAAGGGCAATTGAAATAATTGAAGTAACTTCTGAGGTGTATAAAAAATTGGCTTATAGATCTACTACTGAAGGAATTATCGCTGTTACAAAAACAAAAGAATTAACACTTTCAGACATAAAGTTACCAAGTAATTCCCCGCTCATACTGGTGGCAGAAGCTACTGAAAAACCAGGTAATATAGGCGCTCTACTGCGTACAGCAGATGCTGCAAATGTGGATGCTTTTCTTATCGCAAATCCCAAAACAGATATTTATAATCCTAATATAATTCGCTCGAGCGTAGGGTGTATTTTTACCAATCAAATTGCCATTGGTACTACAAAGGAAATAATTAAATTTTTAAAGAACAATAAGGCTAATATCTTTTGCGCTGCCTTAGTAGATAACGCTGAAAATTATAGCAAACAGGATTACACTAATACAACGGCTTTTGTACTTGGTACAGAAGCCATTGGCCTTTCGCAGGAATGGCTTGAAAATTCAACTAAAAATGTCATTATACCAATGCAGGGCGAAATTGACTCGATGAATGTTTCTGTTTCTGCAGGAATACTTATTTTTGAAGCAAAAAGACAACGTGGGTTTAATTAATGATTAGTGATTAATAAAGGAATTAATATGAAAGATAATTTGATAGCTAACAAAACCTATAGCTTTGCTGTTATGATCGTGAATTTAAGCAAAAAACTCTCATCACAAAATGAATATGTTCTCTCAAAACAAATTTTAAAATCGGGGACTTCAATTGGAGCAAATGTTGAAGAGGCAATCGGTGGTATATCAAAAAAAGATTTTAGGGCAA
>DAOUPU010000147.1 GCA_030625995.1 Flavobacteriaceae bacterium | reverse complement strand
TGAATTAATGCCACATCATTTGGAGCCACTTCTCTGGCCTCTCTAAAAGCTTCAATTGCTTTTTCATTCTCTCCTTTTTCATTATAGATAGATGCAATATTCTTAATTATTTTTGGTAATTTCGATTCAGTTACCTCTGTTTTAGGTTCATCATAAGCTTTTGATTTCACCATTAAGGTCATTTGCGATTCCGTACTCACATTTTCTCTTTCTCCCGATTCAATATTTCTTACTGAATAAATAGAAGTAATGCCTGTATATCGCATATCTTTTAATTGGATGAAATAATTCAAAGACTCATCTAAATCTTTAGCTAAGTATGAAGCATTTGCAGCGTATTCCAGCAACAAAGTGTCATTTTCATTTAAGCTATATGCCAGATATAACTCATTTTTAGCTTCGGCATATGCTTTGCTTTGATAAGATTCGGCCCCTTTGGTTCTTAGGTCGGATATTAAAATTTGTAATGTAGGATTAGCAAGATCTGAATATTTAGAAGATCCCATTCCCTTTTCAATTTCCATTAAGGCATTGAATGAACTTGAGGCTATTTCAAAATTCTCTATAGTAGGTTCAGTTTTTGCTAAACCTGCGTATGTTTCCCCTTTTAAATAATAAAATTTTGCTTTTGTTTTATCATCAGCACCGGCGATCAATGCTTCGGCGTTATCAATTGATACTTTCGCTGTAGGGTAATCTGTTTTCTTTAAAGCTTTTTCTGTTGCTTTGAGTTCATCCTTTTGTGCAAATGTTGCAAAACTTACAGCAAAGGCAAACAACATTATTGATAGTTTCTTCATTTTAATAGTAATTAAATTTATTGATTGATTGTATTGATTTGATTTATACAAAATTATGAATTTTGTGAATTATTTTCAAGATTTTCATCAGGTTTTATTTCGTCATCAGATATTTCATTCATATCTTCTTCTTCATGCATAACTTTCGCAACAGCTGCAATAGAGTCGGCTTCTTTAATATTAATCAGTTTTACCCCCTGTGTAGCTCTTCCCATCACCCTTAAATCGGCTACGGCCATTCTAATAGTTAAGCCTGATTTATTAATTATCATCAGGTCATCATTATCGGTAACATTTTTTATAGCAACCAGGTTACCTGTTTTTTCGGTAATGTTAATGGTCTTCACTCCTTTTCCACCTCGATTCGTAATTCTATAATCCTCTAATTTAGAACGTTTTCCATAACCCTTTTCTGAAACAACTAAAATATCACTATCATTGTCTGGAATAGATACCATCCCAATAACTTCATCCTTCTCATCTCGTAGTTTAATTCCCCTTACTCCGGAGGCATTTCTACCCATTGGCCTTGTTTTAGCCTCTTCAAAGCGAATCGATTTACCGGATCTGGCCGCTATCATGATTTGGCTTTTCCCATTGGTTAATTTCACTTCCAGCAATTCATCGCCCTCTTTAATTGTAATTGCGTTAATTCCATTTGTTCTTGGTCGGGAGTATTGTTCTAACGATGTTTTTTTGGTTTGTCCTTTTTTGGTCACCATAACAACGTAATTGTTATTTACATAATCTTCATCTTTCAAATTCTTAGTCACCAGAAAAGCTTTTACCGTATCATCATTTTCAATGTTGATCAAATTCTGAATGGCTCTTCCTTTAGAACTTTTTGCTCCTTCAGGAATTTCATAGACCCGCATCCAAAACACCTTTCCTTTTTGGGTAAAGAACAACATGTATTGATGATTAGTGGCTACGAACAATTTTTCGAGAAAATCTTCATTTCTGGTAGTTACCCCCTTTTGTCCTCTTCCACCTCTGTTCTGTATCTTATATTCAGACAGATCAGTTCTTTTAACGTAACCTGCATGCGATATAGTAACCACCACTTTAGTGTCCGGTATCATATCTTCAATACTCATTTCACCTCCTGCATATTCGATAATAGACCTTCTGTCATCTCCATATTTATCTCTGATCTCAAGAAGTTCATTTTTTATTATCTCCATTCTCCTGTCTTCACTCCCCAAAATATCTTTTAGATCAACAATCAAAGCCATGATCTCATCAAACTCAGCCCTTAATTTATCTTGCTCTAATCCGGTTAATTGTCTCAATCGCATTTCTACAATTGCCTTAGCCTGTATCTCGGATAGTTCAAAGCGAACTCTTAATTTTTCCCTGGCTTCATCTGCGTTGTTCGAGGCGCGGATTAATTTTATTACTTCATCAATATTATCACTGGCTATTATTAATCCCTCTAAAATATGAGCTCTTGCTTCCGCTTTCTTTAGTTCAAATTTTGTACGTCGAACAACCACTTCATGTCGGTGATTGACAAAATGCTTTATAAGATCTTTTAAATTTAACAACTCTGGCTTTCCATTGACAAGTGCTATATTGTTTACACTGAATGATGTTTGAAGCGCCGTATATTTGTATAATTTATTTAATACAATATTTGGTATTGCATCTCTCTTTAGTACATAAACAATTCTTCTCCCTTTCCTACTGGTTTCATCTCTGATCGTTGAAATCCCGTCAATTTTTTTATCATTTACAAGATCAACAGTTTTTTTCAACAGATCAGACCCATTGACCTGATAGGGTAACTCCGTAACAACTATACACTCTCTGCCATTTACTTCTTCAAAATTAGATTTGGCCCGCATTACTATTCTTCCTCTTCCGGTTAGAAATGCATTTCTAACCCCTTCATAACCATAGATCGTTCCACCGGTAGGAAAATCAGGAGCCTTAATGTGTTGCATAAGTTCCTCAATTTCAATCTCGTTGTTGTCTATATAAGCAACCGTTCCATCTATAACTTCAGTTATATTGTGAGGCGCCATATTTGTTGCCATACCAACTGCTATACCTGAAGCTCCATTTACTAATAAACTAGGTACTCTGGTAGGTAAAACTGTAGGTTCTTGCAAAGTGTCATCAAAATTCAAACGATGATCAACGGTGTCTTTATCAATATCAGAAAGCATGTCTTCTGAAATTTTCTTCATTCTTACCTCTGTATAACGCATCGCCGCCGGACTATCTCCATCCGGTGATCCGAAATTACCCTGCCCATCGACCAGTTGATAACGCACACTCCAGTCCTGGGCCATTCTAACCATTGCATCATAAACAGAAGTATCTCCATGTGGATGGTACTTCCCCAAAACCTCTCCTACAACCCTTGCAGATTTTTTATGCGCTCCAGTTGCTTTTATACCTAATTCGTGCATGCCAAACAAAACGCGTCTGTGGACTGGTTTTAACCCGTCTCGTACATCCGGCAACGCTCTTGAAACAATGACAGACATTGAATAATCAATGTACGCAGATTTCATTTCATCTTCAATGTTGATAGGTATAATTTTATCGTTTTCAGTCATATTTTTTAGTTAATTATTATCAATTTTTTTAGTCGGAGCAATATACGATTATTCTATTTTTTTCAAGTTCTTACTGTCACAATTATCCTCATTAGTTATTAACAATTTTACCTTGATATTTACTTGAAATTTAACAGGTTAAGTACAAGTTAACAGGTGCTAATAACTTTTGTAAGGATTTAGTCAAAATTTCAACTAAATTTACATCATAAATAAGAAGAAATGGACGATAATTTTTCACCAAAAGTTAAGGATGTGATAGCCTATAGCAAAGAAGAAGCTTTGCGGTTAGGGCACGATTTTATTGGTACAGAACACTTGATGTTGGGCATTCTTCGCAAAGCCAATGGCGAAGCTTATGATATACTAAACACATTTGAGATTAATTTCGGATCTTTACGATCTAAAATTGAATCGTTGAACCTTTTAAATTCATCATTGCCTCAAGCGAATGATAAGAAGAGCTTGCATTTAACAAAACAAGCAGAAAAGGCATTAAAAACTACTTTTTTAGAGGCTAAACTTTATAACAGTGATGCTATAAGTACTGCTCACTTACTCCTTTGTATATTAAGAAATGAGAATGATCCAACCACCAAAGTGTTGCATAATTTTGATGTTTTCTATGAAGATGTAAAAGAAATATTCAAAGACATGTTTATTGAGGAGGAGGATATTGAAATTGAAGAAGATTCTATTGATGAGCCAACGGCCGATACACCACACGAAGAGGAATTTGATAAACCCAAGAAGAATCCGTTTGAAAGTTCTAAGAGCAAGGTGATAAAAAAATCAAAAACGCCTGTTTTAGATAATTTTGGAAGGGATTTAACTGATCTTGCCGAAAGAGGCAAATTAGATCCTGTAGTTGGAAGACAAAAGGAAATTGAAAGAATATCTCAAATTCTAAGTCGCCGTAAAAAGAACAATCCAATTTTAATCGGTGAACCGGGTGTTGGAAAATCAGCAATTGCTGAAGGTTTGGCCCTGAGAATAATTCAGAAAAAAGTATCCAGAATTTTGTTCAATAAAAGGATTGTATCCTTAGATCTTGCAAGTCTGGTGGCAGGAACAAAATATCGTGGTCAATTTGAGGAGAGAATGAAGGCCCTAATGAATGAATTAGAGAAAAATGAAGATATCATATTATTTATCGACGAAATACATACAATTGTAGGCGCGGGAGGTGCAACAGGATCTCTAGATGCTTCTAATATGTTTAAACCTGCTTTGGCAAGAGGTGAAATTCAGTGTATTGGAGCGACAACTTTGGATGAGTATCGCCAAAATATTGAGAAGGACGGAGCACTTGAGCGTCGTTTTCAAAAAATAATTGTGGAACCAACCAGCGTTGAAGAAACTATTCAGATCTTGAATAATATTAAAAATAAGTATGAGGATCATCATAATGTTGAGTTTACTGATGAAGCCATAAAAGCTTGCGTTACGCTCACTAATCGTTATATGACAGACAGATACCTTCCGGACAAGGCTATTGATGCATTAGATGAAGCCGGGTCCCGTATTCATATAACGAATATTATAGTTCCTAAACAGGTATTGGAGTTAGAAAAAAAACTGGAATCCATCAGGGAGCTTAAAAATGAGGTTGTTAAAAGCCAAAAATATGAGGAGGCTGCAAAATTGCGCGATGACGAAAAACGAACAGAAAAAGAACTTGAGGTTGCCCAAGTTAGTTGGGAAGAACAATCGAAATTACATAAAGAAATAGTTACGGAAGAAAATGTTGCGGAAGTAGTGAGTATGATGACGGGGATTCCGGTTAACAGGGTTGCAGAAGCAGAAAGTTTGCGATTAAAAGAATTGCCTAATTTGATCAAAGGAAAAATCATCGGTCAGGATGAGGCTGTTGCTAAAGTTGTTAAGGCTATTCAAAGAAATCGAGTGGGCTTAAAAGATCCTGATAAACCAATTGGCTCTTTTATCTTTTTAGGACAAACAGGTGTTGGTAAAACACAGTTGGCAAAGGTTTTAGCAACTGAATTATTTGACTCTGCAGATTCCTTGGTCCGGATAGATATGAGTGAATATATGGAAAAATTTGCTATTTCAAGATTAATTGGAGCACCTCCGGGTTATGTAGGGTATGAAGAAGGTGGGCAGTTAACAGAAAAAATAAGGCGTAAACCTTATGCCGTTGTTTTACTGGATGAAATTGAGAAAGCGCATCCTGATGTGTTTAATATGCTATTGCAGATTTTAGATGATGGGTATATTACAGATAGTTTAGGAAGAAAAATTGATTTTAGACATACTATCATAATCATGACCTCTAACATCGGTTCACGACAATTAAAAGATTTTGGCCAAGGTGTTGGATTTGGAACAGCAAGTAAAAAAGCTCAAGCGGATTCGAATGCAAGAGGTATTATTGAGAATGCTTTAAAGAAAAGCTTCGCTCCTGAGTTTTTGAATCGTATCGACGATGTTGTAATATTCAATACATTGGAACGTGAAGATATTCATTCAATTATTGATATTGAATTAGAAAAACTATTGTCTAGAATATCAAAATTAGGCTATAAGCTAACCTTGAGTAATAAGGCTAAGGATTTTATTGTAGATAAAGGGTTTGATAAAAAATATGGCGCCAGACCTCTAAAAAGAGCAATTCAGAAGTATATTGAAGATGTTCTTGCCGAGGAAATTGTTAACTCAAATTTGGATGAAAACGATGAAATATATATGGATCTAGATAAAAAGACGAATGAACTCCATATTAAGGTTAAAAAAAATAAGGATAAGAAAACGAAGAATTAAATAAGAAAGGCTGTAATGAAAATTACAGCCTTTTAACTTACTTATAATGCTATGTAGATTTCTATTATCCGGTAATGTTCTCTGCAGCCACTTTTATCTTTCTCAGTTGTAAGGACAAAAAGATATTTGCTATTCCCAATAGGAAAATAGCAATCGCTAGAGTAAAAACCAGGTAACTAGCTCCTATTAAAGGGTTTACAATTGACATAAAGGCGAATATTGTTATAAGTACACCTAACAATAAAATCCAACCCCAATCCATGGCCCCTTCTTTTTTTAACTCCAGGGAGGTTGAAATTGTATTGAATCCTCGAAACATTAGCCAGA
>DAOUPU010000104.1 GCA_030625995.1 Flavobacteriaceae bacterium | reverse complement strand
TGGTACAGATGGTGAAACAGTTGATGTTGCAATTAATTATGGTGTAGGTATAGGAGAAAATGGTGGCTTTATTAATTTCACCGGAATGTATGAATCCAGAAACCCAACGAACAGAATGATTGAATGGGAAGGTAATATTTTTAATTCCTACAATTCTGTTGAAAGAAATGCCTTTAATAATGGGTATTTTGATCTATTAGCGCTGCAAACAGATTTTGATGCTATTGTAGATTTTTCACAAACGGCTGGATTACCATCTGATGTATTGAACGGTGTGAATAATTCTACCAGCATTTCTGATCTTCAAGGAGTTTTAAATGCCGATAATACAGAATCAGAATTAAATGTTAGAGGTCAACAACGTCATGATTATAACATGCGAGTTGGTCAATCAAAATTACGCAGTGGTAAATTTTTCTTTAATGGAGAAGTTCCTCTTAGCGAAAATAGTGTACTCTATTCTTTTGGTGGAATGAGTATACGAAATGGTGACGCTGCAGGTTTTTATAGATTACCAAGTCAACAACGTGCATTTACGCCTGTATATATCAACGGTTTCTTACCTGAGATCCATTCAACAATTCTTGATAAATCATTTGCAGCGGGTATCAAAAGTATGATTGGCGATTGGAATATTGATTTTAGTAATACCTGGGGGAAAAATAGTTTTGATTATAATATTCAAAACACATCAAACGCAACCATGCAGTATGCAACACCTGTTGAATTTAATGCTGGCGGGTTCGCATTTACTCAGAATACGACAAATTTTGATATGAGTCGTTTTTATGACGATGTTTTATCAGGTTTAAATATTGCTTTTGGAGCTGAATATAGAGTTGAAAAATATGATATAATTGCCGGTGAAGAAGGTTCTTATTCTAAATATGATACTAATGGTGATGTTTGGGATATTAACGATCCGAACAGCATCGAGGTAGCAGACTTTTTTGATAGAGCAAGACCGGGTGGATCTCAGGTATTTCCTGGATTTAGTCCTGATAACGCACTGATGAAAACGAGAAATAGTGTAGCAACTTATGTTGACGTTGAGGCTGATATATCGGATGCTTTTATAGTAAGTGGTGCGTTGAGATATGAAAATTATAGTGACTTTGGTGGGACACTTAATTTTAAACTTGCTGCAAGATTAAAATTGGGCGATGATTTTGCGATAAGAGGTTCTGGTAATACCGGCTTTAGAGCTCCTTCGCTTCATCAATTGAATTTTAACAGTACTTCAACTATTTTTGTTGACGGTATCCCTACTGAGGTAGGTACTTTTTCCAATGATAGTAGAGCTGCTCAACTTTTAGGTATTCCTCAATTAAAACAAGAAGAATCAAGTAGTGTTAGCCTTGGTTTTACGGGTAAGTTGCCTAACCTTAATTTAAGCTTTACTGTTGACGGATATTTTATCAAGATTGATGACAGAATTGTTTATACCGGTCAATTTGCACCAAGTGATGACGGAAGCGCTGGTGATGAGTTATTAAAAAGGTTATTAGCACAAGCTAACGCTGGATCTGCTACATTCTTTGCCAATGCAATTGACACCGAGTCTTACGGTTTGGATTTTGTTATAACACAAAAAGCTAATTTTAAAAATAGTAATTTAAGAACTGATTTAGCCGCAACATTTGGTAAAACAAAGCAAGTTGGAGATATTCATGCTTCTGAAGTTCTGGAGAACGCTGGTTTGGTTGATACTTATTTTGATGAGACCAGTAGGATTTATTTAGAAGAAGCTGTTCCAAGAACTAAAGTTAATTTAACTTTTAACTATAACATTAATAAATTTAATATCATGTTTAGAAGTGTTTATTTTGGTGAGGTTACTGAAGCGACTAATAATGTTGCTAATCAACAAGTTTTTGGATCTAAAATTGTTAATGATTTGTCTTTTAGCTATTTAGCAAATAATGGCCTGCGTTTTGTAGTTGGTTCAAGCAACCTATTTGATACCTATCCTGATAGAAATATCGATGCGAACAGAAGTAGTGGTAGATTTGAATACTCAAGACGCTCTCAACAATTTGGTGCAGGTGGTAGATATTTATTTGCCAGAATTATATTAAACTTAAACTAACAAACTAGTCCAATGTTTCAAAAGGTCTCTTAACAGGAGACCTTTTTTTGTGTTTATATTTAAAGTGTTTGATTATTCTTATTTTAATTTTTATTAAAAAATAAAATTACTTTAGCCTTTTTATTTTAGACGATGCATTCCTTAAGACTTATACTAAAGAATCCGAGATATTTAGCTCCAGCTATGGCATTTGCAACATTGAATGTATTAATGGGTACCTGGGCCATCTATATTCCATATATCAAAAACAAACTAAATATTGATGATGGTGACTTCGGTACCGCAATATTATTCTTTGGACTAGGGATATTTGTTATGCTGTTAATGGCTCCAAGCCTTATTCAAAAAATTAATGTTGGCAAAGCTACGGCAATAGGACTATTTATTTTTATGATCCTTTTTCTATTTCCTTTTGTAGCAACATCTTACGTTGAACTATGTATATCGTTATTTTTTGTTGGTACTGCCGCGGCTTTAACTGATATTTCCATGAACAGCCTGGTCTCTGAAATAGAAAAAGAGGATAAGGTTCATATTATGTCGGCAAATCACGGTTTCTTTAGTTTGGGAGGAATGATCAGTGCCGGAATAGGAACCTGGTTTTTACCAATGGTCGATATACCGGTTTATCATATGGCTTTTGTTATTTGTATGATGATTTTGGTAAATGGTCTTCTCTTTAAAAATTATCTCAATTATTCTGTTGAAAAAATTCAAAAAAGTAGTTTTAGTTTTAAACAATTGAAACCTGTTTTTACCTTGGTGGTCATAGGATTCTTTATTATGGGAAGTGAGGGAGCTATTGAAAATTGGAGTGCTTTGTATCTGGAGAATATTTCTAAAGCTGAAGAAAAATATTTTGGACTTGGCTTTACGGCCTTTTCCCTTACAATGGCATTTGGGCGTTTTTTTGGAGATAAAATAAGTCAGAAATTTGGATCAACAAATATTATATTAATTGGTATTCTAATAGCTATCATTGGATTTATCAATATACTTATGGTTGATCTAATTTATTCTATTATTGGTTTTGCTCTTGTTGGTTTAGGGTTTTCCGGGATTATTCCGGAATTGTATAGAATTGGAGGGAAACTTCCCGGGGTCGACTCATCTAAAGGAATTTCAATGATTGCAGGTGCAGGTTTTCTGGGTTTTTTATTTACACCCTTTCTGATGGGAAAAATTTCCGATTGGTCTACTTTAAAATATAGCTTTGTCGCTCTGTTGGTCTTCTCAATAATTCCATTCTTGCTGATGTTTACAATAAAAAAGCGATAAATTTATTGTAAATTGCAGCCATCTTTATGGATGATTTCTGTCCTTCAATTTATATGAATTGGCAAAGAAGGAATTGATTTTTTATAAAATTTTAATTAGAAGAGATGCTATCACAAATTACATCATCACAAAAATCAATTGATTTAGAGAATAAATATGGAGCTCATAATTACCATCCGCTAGAAGTAGTTCTTAAAAAAGGACAGGGCGTATATGTATGGGATGTGGAAGGGAAAAGATATTACGATTTTTTATCTGCTTATTCTGCTGTAAATCAAGGGCATTGCCACCCTAAAATAATCAATGCCTTGAAAAACCAGGCTGAGGAATTAACACTCACTTCCAGAGCCTTTTACAACGATAAATTAGGAGAATATGAAAAATTCATATGCTCTTATTTCGGTTTTGACAAGGTGCTTCCAATGAATACCGGGGCGGAAGCAGTGGAAACTGCCATTAAATTATGTAGAAAATATGCCTATGAAAGGAAAGGAATTCCAGAAGAGCAGGCAAATATTATAGTATGTGAAAATAATTTCCATGGAAGAACAACCACCATTATTTCATTCTCAAATGACGAAGATGCCAGAAAAAATTTCGGTCCTTATACACCCGGATTTATAAAGATACCTTATGACAATATTGAAGCATTGGAGCATATTATCAAAACAACAGAAAATATTGCCGGTTTTTTAGTTGAACCGATCCAAGGTGAAGCCGGGGTTTATGTACCAGAGGAAGGGTATTTAGCAAAAGCTAAAGAAATATGTAAGGAGAATAATGTCCTTTTTATTGCTGATGAAGTGCAAACGGGAATCGGCAGGACAGGAAAACTGTTGGCCGTTAATCATGAAAATGTGGATCCTGACATTCTTATTTTAGGAAAAGCACTATCCGGAGGAGTTTATCCGGTGTCTGCGGTTTTGGCAAATAATGAAATTATGAACGTAATAAAACCTGGTCAACATGGCTCAACTTTTGGCGGGAACCCGTTAGCGGCTGCTGTGGCAATTGCGGCACTAAAGGTTATTGAAGATGAAGACCTGGCTCAGAATGCGGAAAGGTTGGGTGTGATTTTTAGAGAGCAAATGGAAATCCTTAAGAAGGAAAATAAGTTGATCCGTTTAGTTCGTGGGAAAGGACTACTAAATGCCATCGTTATCAATGATACCGAAGATAGCAGCACCGCTCTGGAATTATGTGTCAAACTTAAAGAAAATGGACTTTTAGCAAAACCAACCCATGGCAATATCATTAGATTTGCACCTCCACTTGTAATAACAGAGGATCAATTGATAGAGTGTACAGCAATAATTAAGAAAACATTTAATGAATTTTAATAAATGAAGCGAGCATACCACTCGCTTTTTTTATTTTAACCTGAGTTCTTTATGTCGAACTCAGTCCATCAATGAGCAAGCTCATATTATCTCTTTTGACAATTGTAATTTTTAGTTATATGATAGGTTATTAGAAGCCTTCAGAAATATATTCAAGCTTGGTCTTATTAGCCAGCTTGATCCGTTTACCTTGTAAAATTATATGCCCTTCTTTCTTAAATTGAGAGAGCAACCTTATAGTAGATTCCGTAGCCGTTCCAACGGCATTGGCAATTTCTTCTCTAGTTAAACTAACCGCTATAAATCCTTCGTTGTCGACACCAAAAATTCTTTCAAAAAACAAAAGTGATTCCGCCAATCGTTCTCTCACATTTTTTTGTGCCAAATTAGCAATAGATGAATTGGCTTCGTCCAGATCATCACATAAAGCTTTGGTGATCTCCATGGAAAATTCAGCATTCTTCTGAATCAAAGACAACATATCATTTTTTGGTATGAAACATACTTCCATATCTTCCATTGCAGTCACCGTTAAATGTGCTACAGAATTACTAAGTACTGATCTATAGCCTACGAGTTCTCCTTTCTGAATAAATCTAACTATTTGCTCTTTTCCATTAGGTGCTAATTTCGTCAATTTGCAATTTCCATTTCGTAAACAATATACACCCTTTAAAGATTTCCCTTCCGTAAAGATGCTTTCCCCTTTCTTAAAATATAAAGATTTTTTGTGATTGTTTATATCCGTCAAATCTTCTGGTTTAGCTTTATTTAAAGAATTTAAGTCTCTAATAACACATTGTTGACATTTTTGCTCCATATAGTAAAAATTAATTCTTTGGCAAATTTATACAAATTATCATATTATCCATTTTTTTATGAGGAATATTTAAATGAACTTTACGTCCAAGATTTACTTCTAATATGTCGAAAAAAAATTGCTTTCATTGCGGCACCGAATGTAATAAACATAAAATTGAATTCGATAATAAAACGTTTTGCTGTAACGGTTGCAAAACAGTTTTCGAAATTTTAAATCAAAATGAACTGGCTTGTTATTATGATCTAGAAAAGACTCCTGGAACTATTCCTTCTGAAATAAAAGGAAAATACAATTATCTTGACAACGAAAATATTGCGTCAAAGATAGTGGAATTTAATGATGGGCAAACTTCAGTCGTCAATTTTTTTATCCCCAGTATTCATTGTAGTTCTTGTATTTGGGTATTGGAGAACTTAAATAAGCTAAATGATGGAATAAAGGTTTCCATGGTCAACTTTCCAAAAAAAGAGGCTAGAATTACCTTCAAAAATGCTCAAATAAGTTTGCGGAAAGTAGTTGAAATAATTACTTCAATTGGCTATGAACCTTATATCAGTCTGGAAGATGATGATCGAAAACTGACTAAAATTAACAGGACTTTAATCTATCAGGTTGCAGTAGCCGGATTCGCATTTGGAAATATTATGCTCCTTTCTTTTCCGGAGTATTTTGAAATGGACGAATATTGGCTCAATAGATTTAAACCATTTTTTAGAGGATTAATGTTTGTGTTTTCAATTCCCGTCGTAATATATTCAGCAAGAGATTATTTAATTTCTGCATATAAAGGGTTAAGACACAAAATATTAAATATCGATGTGCCCATTTCACTTGGAATACTTGTTTTATTTGTACGAAGTTGTTATGAAATATTTTCACAAACCGGTCAAGGATATTTCGATAGTCTCACGGGTTTAATATTCTTTTTATTATTAGGAAAAGTATTTCAACAGAAAACCTATAGCTTCCTATCCTTCGAACGAGATTACAAATCCTACTTTCCTATAGCGATTACCAAGATTAACAAGAATAAAACAGAAGAAAATATAGCTGTTCATGATATCAAAAAAGGAGATCGGTTGCTTATTAGAAATGAAGAAATTATTCCTGTAGATGGTATTTTGTTAAATGGGAATGCTTTACTGGATTATAGTTTTGTGACGGGTGAATCCATGCCGGTAATTAAAAAATCGGGAGATAAAGTTTTTGCCGGTGGTAAACAAACTAATGGTGCGATTGAAATGGAAGTTGTACAAACCGTTGCTCAAAGCTACTTAACACAACTATGGAGTAATGACGTGTTTCAAAAGAATGAAACCAAAAATATAAAATCAATTACTGATTCTATTAGCAAATACTTTACGATGATCATTTTATCTATTGCTTTGATCGCAGGAATTTATTGGTTTACAATAGATAAAGGGATAGCCTTCCAGGTTGTTTCTGCTATATTAATTGTTGCTTGCCCTTGTGCATTAGCTCTTTCTGCTCCATTTGCATTGGGCAATATGATCAGAATCTTTGGAAAGGAAAAGTTTTATCTTAAAAACACCAATGTCATAGAGGTCATTTCTAAAATAGAAATGATAGTTTTTGATAAAACCGGTACAATAACTACGAATAAAAGTGCACAAATTAATTATGAGGGAACAGTATTACAAAATAATGAGTTAAGTCAGATTAAAACCTTACTTAGGGCCTCTAATCACCCATTGAGCAGAATGCTTTACGATTCAATAGACTTAGATGAAAGTAAAGAATTATCAGAATTTGAGGAAGTTTTAGGAAAAGGTATTTCCGGTGTTGTAGACGTTGTAAAAATTAGTTTGGGCTCAGGAAGTTTTATTGGCTCAAAGGAAGAATTAAATAACCAAACAAAAATATATGTTCGAATAAATGATAGCAATAAAGGAAAATTTATCTTTCAAAATACCTATAGAAAAGGATTGGAAAAAGTATTTAAACAATTAGCTGCAGAATTTGATGTCTCCATTTTGTCTGGTGATAATGAAGGAGAAAAATTGTATTTAAAGGAACTATTACCCTTACATTCGAAATTATTATTCAATCAAAAACCTGAAGATAAACTAGACTATATAAAAGGATTACAAGAGAAGGAAAAAAATATAATGATGATAGGTGACGGTCTGAATGATGCCGGGGCATTGGCCCAAAGCAATGTTGGTATTGCAATATCAGAAAATATAAACGTGTTCTCTCCTGCTTGTGACGGCATATTAGATTCTAAATTCTTCAATAAACTACCTGTATTTATTACATTATCAAGAAAGACTATGACTATTATAAAAATTAGTTTTATAATCTCGTTTTTATATAACATCATAGGACTACTATTCGCAGTTTCTGGAAATTTATCCCCTATTATTGCCGCAATCCTAATGCCAATAAGCTCAATATCCGTTGTTTTATTTGTAACATTAAGTACAAATTTAATTGCAAAAAAATTATTACATTAGCAATAGTTAAAAAAATTAAAATAAAATATGACATTTATCATATTTAATAATGTTCTAATTTTCTTAATTTGTTACCGCTAAAAAATCAATAATGACTATCATTTTTACCCTCATT